>NZ_JBBPFR010000009.1:0-143805 GCF_037969685.1 Stenotrophomonas sp. G106K1
TTGCTGGGGGGTTGGCGCCTTGGTTGGCGCCATCGAGCTTACAGGGACGTACTTGCAGCGTCCCCTGCATGGCCCACCCGCCCGGCCAAGCACGGCTTTTGATTGTGAACCACCCCGCCACGAGGGGCTCAGCCGTTGGCCGGAAGCCCGCGACAAACCACCGCACGTGCGCAATCCCAACGAACGTCGGACAATGGAGGCCTTGGCGGCCCGCCACGCCGCCCCTCCCGCTTTCCGCTGCAAGGAACTCCCCCATGGCCGCCCGCAAGTCCACCTCCCCCCTGATCGAAGTCCACGCCCGTCGTGGCCAGCCGCTGGGCATGTCCCCGGCCTTGTTCCTGCGCGACTTCTGGCAGAAACGCCCGCTGCTGATCCGCAACGCCTTTCCCGACTTCCAGACCCCGGTACAGCCGGAAGACCTGGCGGGCCTGGCCTGCGAAGAGGGCGTACTCGCCCGCCTGATCGAGCACGACAAGGCCCAGGACAGCTGGCGCGTCCGTAGTGGCCCGTTCCAGGAAGACCTCTTCCCGGCCCTGCCCGATCACGACTGGACCCTGCTGGTGCAGGACGTGGACAAGTGGGACAAGGACGTGCGCGCCCTGATCGAACACTTCAGCTTCCTGCCACGCTGGCGCATGGATGATGTGATGATCAGCTTCGCCGCTACCGGTGGCTCGGTCGGCGCCCATGTCGACCAGTACGACGTGTTCCTGCTGCAGGCCCACGGCCACCGCCGCTGGCAGATCGATGCCAGCGAATCGATCAAGGGCAAGCGCCCGCCGCTGGGCTTCCGCCCCGACGTGGAGCTGAAGCTGCTGGAAGTGTTCAAGCCGACCCACGACTGGGTACTGGCACCGGGCGACATGCTGTACCTGCCGCCGAACGTGCCGCATCACGGCGTCGCTGAAGACCCGTGCCTGACGTTCTCGTTCGGCATGCGCGCACCGTCTTCGGCCGAGCTGATCAGTGACTATCTGGACACGTTGATCGCCGACGCCGACGAAAACATCCGCTACCAGGATGCCGATCTGAAGGCACCGGCCGATCCGAACGAAATCGACACCGTGGCGATGGCACGGGTGATCACCGCGCTCAACGCCATCCGCATGAACGACCCGGACAAGCTGGGTGACTGGTTCGGCCGCTTCATCACCACCTACCGCGCCGCCGGCGAGGTGATGGCCCACCAGGCTGCGCCGCCACAGGAAGAAGTGCTCGAGGCCCTGCAGTCGGGCCTGCTGCTGCAGCGTCACCCTTGGGCGCGCCTGGCCTGGCGCAAGGCCAAGCGTGGCGCCAGCCTGTATGTCAGTGGCCAGGATTTCGCCCTGCCGGTCAAGGACGCACAACGCCTGGCAGGTGCCGAGCAGCTCGATGCCGCCGCCTACCGCGGCCTGTCCGACAAGGGCCGCGCAGTACTCCAGCAACTGCTGGTCGGCGGCGTGTTCCAGCTGATCGATCCGAACGAGGTGTATGCCGACGAGGAGGAGGTGGTGCTGGGTGAGGTGATCGAGGGTCGTGAGCAGGTCGAGGTCATCGACGCTGACGCCATGTCCGATGACGTCCATCTGGTGACCGTGCACGACGACGGCATTGAAGTGATCGTCAACTTCGACGACCACGACGAAGAAGACAGCGAGCCCAGCCGCGGCTGAACCATGAGTCCACTGCGGGTCCAGCAGGTACGCCATGCCGAGGCCCACGTCGCCATCCACGACGTGCGCCAACGGGTGTTCGTGCAGGAACAGGGCATCGACGCCGTACTCGAGCGCGATGCCCTGGATCCGGTCTGCGCCCACGTGCTGGCACTGGATGCCGACGGGCAACCGGTCGGCACCGGGCGGCTGGCGCCGGACGGTCGCATCGGCCGAATGGCGGTACTGGCTGCGTATCGCGGCCGCGGCGTCGGCGAGGCCCTGCTGGAGGCGCTGGTACAGGCCGGGCGCCAGCTCGGCCTGGCCGAGCTGCACCTGCATGCGCAGCTGCCGGCCCGCGACTTCTACGCCCGCCAGGGCTTCCTCCCGGAAGGCCCGGAATTCGCAGAAGCCGGCATCGGTCACCAGCAGATGCGGCGCCGGCTGCAGACCACATCGGCCATCGACAGCCGCGCCGAAGCGGTGGCGATCACCACGGCGATCATCCACCGTGCCCGCCGTCGGTTGTGGCTGCACAGCCGTCAGCTGGACCCCGGCCTGCTGGACGCGCCACCGGTACAGGCAGCCCTGCGCCGCTTCGTCACCGCCCGTCACGACAAGCAGCTGCGGGTGATCGTGCATGACGCCGCCGCCATCGCCAGCGCCGGTGCGCCGCTGCTGGCGCTGTTCCAGCGCCTTCCCAGTGTGATCCAGTTCCGCGAGGTGGCCGATCCGATCGACCGTGCCCTGGCCTCGGCCTGCCTGCTCAACGATGCAGGCGACTTCTACTTTCGTCTCATCGGCCATCGCCTCGACGGCGAATCCGCAATCGCGCTACCGGCACGTTCGCAGCCGTTCGAGCAGCAATTGCAGCGTGTCTGGGACCGTTCGCGCGAATGCAGCGAATTGCGCGCGCTCGGCATCTGACCGCGACCGGTGCGCTCAACCTGTCTGGGACCGACACCGGGGGACGCCCGATGCCCTCGCCGCCGCCCCTTCGTGTCCGGATGGGGGTACAATTTGGCCGTTTGAACGCGCCCGTGCATGGCTATTCATCTTCGTGCCGGGTCCTTCTGAAGCCATACCCCACAAAGCGAATCAGCACCCTCCATCGTGGACAATCAACTGAAGCAGTTTGCGCAATCTTCGCAACTCGCCGGCGGCAACGCCTCCTATGTCGAGGACCTGTACGAGCAGTACCTGGTCTCCCCGGATAGTGTCGATCCCAAATGGAAAACCTACTTCGACGGCTTCAAGGGCCGCGAAGCAGGCGACATTCCGCACTCGGCCGTCATTTCCCACATCGCGGACGCGGCCAAGGATGCGCTGAAAGCAGGCACCGGTACCGGTGCAGGCGATGAGCGCGAGCGCAATGTCGGTCGCCTGATCACCGCCTACCGTTCGCGTGGTCATCTGGACGCCCGCCTGGACCCGCTGGGCCTGGCCGCTCCGGTCAACACTCCGGACCTCGGCCTGCCCTTCCACAACCTGTCCGATGCTGACCTCAACAGCGAGTTCAGCACCGGCGGCGTGGGCGGTCAGCCGCGCATGAAGCTGCGTGACCTGCTGGCGCGACTGAAGGCGACCTACACCGGTTCGATCGGTGCGGAGTTCATGCACATCTCCGAGGTCGAGCAGCGCCAGTGGATCTACAAGAAGCTGGAACTGGCCGGTGGCAACTACCAGCTGGACGCTGACACCCAGCGCCGCACGCTGGAGCGCCTGACCGCCGCCGAAGGCCTCGAGCGCTACCTGCACACCAAGTACGTCGGCCAGAAGCGCTTCTCGCTGGAAGGCGGCGACTCGCTGATCCCGATGATGGACACCATCATCCGCAGCGCCGGCAAGGATGGCGTCAAGGACGTGGTGATCGGCATGGCCCACCGCGGCCGCCTGAACGTGCTGGTCAACACCCTCGGCAAGAACCCGCGCAAGCTGTTCGACGAATTCGAAGGCAAGTTCGAGCACGACGAGCACGCCTCGGCCGGCGATGTGAAGTACCACATGGGCTTCTCCGCCGACGTGGCCACCGAGGGTGGCCCGGTCCACCTGGCCCTGGCGTTCAACCCGTCGCACCTGGAAATCGCCGACCCGGTGGTTGCCGGCTCGGTGCGTTCGCGCCAGGAACGCCGCAAGGACACCGCACGCAAGCAGGTGATGCCGATCCTGATCCACGGCGACGCGGCTTTCTCCGGCCAGGGCGTGGTCATGGAGCTGTTCCAGATGTCGCAGGCCCGTGGTTTCGCCGTTGGCGGCACCGTGCACATCGTGGTCAACAACCAGGTCGGCTTCACCACCTCCAATCCGCAGGATACGCGCTCCACGCGCTATGCCACCGACGTGGCGAAGATGATCGCCGCCCCGGTGCTGCACGTGAACGGCGATGATCCCGAAGCGGTGGTGTTCGCCGCGCAGCTGGCGTTCGAATTCCGCCAGAAGTTCGCCAAGGACGTGGTCATCGACCTGATGTGCTACCGCCGTTGGGGCCACAACGAGGCCGACGAGCCGGCGATCACCCAGCCACTGATGTACCAGGTGATCCGCAAGCACGCCACCACCCGCGAGATGTACGCCGAGCAGCTGGAAAAGGCAGGCGTGATCGCCGCCGGCGCCGGCAAGGCGATGGTCGATGCGTACCGTGAGAAGCTTGATGCCGGTGAAGTGACCACCGAACTGGCCAAGGTCGAGAAGACGCCGCCGACCAGCCCGCTGTTCGTCGACTGGCCGAAGCTGCTGGAAGGCAAGCTGTCCGATCCGGTGTCGACCAAGGTCGACAAGGACAAGCTGGTCGCGCTGGCCAAGCTGATCAATACCGTGCCCGAAGAAGTTCAGCTGCACTCGCGCGTGTCCAAGGTGTACGACGACCGCCGCAAGATGGCTGCCGGCGAAATCCCGGGCGACTGGGGCTTTGCCGAGAACCTGGCCTACGCCACCCTGCTGGATGAAGGCAGTGCGCTGCGCCTGGTCGGCCAGGACGTCGGCCGCGGAACGTTCACCCACCGCCACGCGATCCTGCACGACCAGAAGACCGACAACTACTACCTGCCGCTGCGGCAGCTGGTGGATTCGCCGGAGAAGGCCACGGTCATCGATTCGCTGCTCAGCGAAGAAGCGGTGATGGCCTACGAGTACGGTTTCTCGACCACCGATCCGAACACCCTGTGCATCTGGGAAGGCCAGTTCGGCGACTTCGCCAACGGCGCCCAGGTGGTGATCGACCAGTTCATCGCTGCCGGCGAAGCAAAGTGGGGCCGCATTTCCGGCCTGACCCTGCTGCTGCCGCATGGCTATGAAGGCCAGGGCCCGGAACACAGCTCGGCACGCCTGGAGCGCTTCCTGCAGCTGTGCGCGCTGGAGAACATGCTGGTGGTGGTGCCGTCGACCCCGGCGCAGGCCTTCCACATGCTGCGTCGCCAGCAGCACCTGACCACCCGCAAGCCGCTGGTGGTGATGTCGCCCAAGTCGCTGCTGCGCCACAAGCTGGCCGTGTCGACCCTGGACGAGCTGGCCAATGGTGAGTTCCAGCACCTGATCGGCGATGCCAATGCAGATGCCAAGAAGGTCAAGCGCGTGGTGCTGTGCTCGGGCAAGGTCTACTACGACCTGCTGGAAGACCAGACCAAGCGTGGCCAGGACGACGTGGCGATCATCCGCGTGGAGCAGCTGTATCCGTTCCCGCGTGCGCTGCTGGCTGCCGAACTGAAGAAGTACGGCAAGGCCACCGACGTGGTGTGGACGCAGGAAGAACCGCAGAACCAGGGGGCGTGGTACCAGATCCGCCACCACCTGCAGTTCTGCCTGGCCGACGGCCAGAGCCTGCACTACGCCGGTCGCGCACGTTCGGCTTCGCCGGCTGCCGGTCACATGGCTGACCACGTCCGCGAACAGCAGCAGCTGGTCGCCGATGCACTGGTCAACCCGTTCAACGACTCGTTCGCTGAATAACTCTCCCCCTATTTAGAAGACAAACCAGGAAGCTCCCGCATGGCCACCGAAGTCAAAGCCCCGGTACTGCCCGAATCCGTCGCCGACGGCACCATCGCCACCTGGCACAAGAAGGTGGGCGACGCCGTCAAGCGCGACGAAAACCTGCTTGACCTGGAAACCGACAAGGTCGTCCTGGAAGTGCCGTCGCCGGTCGATGGCGTGATCAAGGAAATCAAGTTCAAGGAAGGCGACACCGTCACTTCCAGCCAGGTCGTGGCGATCATCGAAGAAGGCGCCGTGGCGGCTGCACCGGCTCCGGCTGCCGAAGAGAAGAAGGCCGAGGCCGCTCCGGCCGTCGCTGCTCCCGCCGCTGCCGCTGCTCCGGCCCCGGCTGCCAAGTCGGCTGCCGACGCACTGCCGCCGGGTGCCCGTTTCAGCGCCATCACCGAAGGCGTGAATCCGGCCGACGTCGATGGCACCGGCCGTCGTGGCGCCGTCACCAAGGAAGACATCGTCAACTTCGCCCGCAACGGCGGCGCCGGCAAGGCCGGTGGCGCACGTCCGGAAGAACGCGTGCCGATGACCCGCATCCGCAAGCGCATCGCCGAGCGCCTGATGGAGTCGAAGAACTCCACCGCCATGCTGACCACCTTCAACGAAGTCGACCTGTCCAAGGTCTCGGCGGCGCGCAAGGAACTGCAGGACGAGTTCGTCAAGGCACACGGCATCAAGCTCGGCTTCATGAGCTTCTTCGTGAAGGCCGCCGCCAACGCACTGCAGCGCTTCCCGCTGGTCAATGCCTCGATCGACGGCGACGACATCATCTACCACGGCTACTCGGACATCTCGATCGCCGTGTCGACCGAGAAGGGCCTGGTCACGCCGGTGCTGCGCAACGTCGAGCGCATGTCGTTCGCCGACATCGAAAAGACCATCGCCGACTACGCCAAGAAGGCCCGTGACGGCAAGCTGAGCCTGGAAGAACTGCAGGGCGGCACCTTCACCGTGACCAACGGCGGCACCTTCGGTTCGCTGCTGTCGACCCCGATCATCAACCCGCCGCAGAGCGCCATCCTCGGCATGCATGCCATCAAGGAGCGCCCGATCGCCCAGAACGGCCAGGTCGTGATCGCGCCGATGATGTACCTGGCGCTGTCCTACGATCACCGCATCATCGACGGCAAGGACTCGGTGCAGTTCCTGGTGGACATCAAGAACCAGCTGGAAAACCCGGGCCGCATGCTGTTCGGCCTGTAAGAGACCTCCCGCCCCTCCGCGCCTGCGCGGAGGGGTTCTGGTAATGCAACAAGGACTATTTCAATGGCTGAACAATTCGACGTCGTCGTCATCGGTGCCGGCCCGGCCGGTTACCACGCTGCCATCCGCGCGGCACAGCTTGGCCTGAAGACCGCCTGCATCGACGCAGCGCTGGGCAAGGACGGCAAGCCGGCCCTGGGTGGCACCTGCCTGCGCGTGGGCTGCATCCCGTCCAAGGCGCTGCTGGATTCCTCGCGCCAGTTCTGGAACATGGGCCACATCTTTGGCGACCACGGCATCAGCTTCAAGGATGCCAAGATGGACGTCGAGGCGATGGTTGGCCGCAAGGACAAGATCGTCAAGCAGTTCACCGGCGGCATCGCCATGCTGTTCAAGGCCAACAAGGTCGCCGCCTATTACGGCTTCGGCGAACTGCAGCCGGGCAACGTGGTCAAGGTCACCCAGCATGACGGTTCGGTCGTCGAGCTGAAGGGCACCAACGTCATCATCGCCGCCGGTTCGGATTCGATCGAACTGCCGTTCGCCAAGTTCGACGGCGAGACCATCGTCGACAACGTCGGCGGCCTGGACTTCACCGAAGTGCCGGCGCGCCTGGCCGTGATCGGCGCCGGTGTGATCGGCCTGGAGCTGGGCAGCGTGTGGAAGCGCCTGGGTTCGGAAGTGACCATCCTGGAAGCGCTGCCGGACTTCCTGGCGGCGGCTGATACCGAAGTGGCCAAGACCGCCGCCAAGGAATTCAAGAAGCAGGGCCTGGACATCCGCCTGGGTGCCAAGGTCTCCAAGGCCGAAGTGACCGGCAAGGGCAAGAAGAAGGAAGTCGCCCTGACCTACACCGACGCCGAAGGCGAGAAGTCGCTGGTGGTGGACAAGCTGCTGGTGGCCGTCGGCCGTCGCGCCGCCACCAAGGGCCTGCTGGCCGAGGGTACCGGCGTCAAGATCAACGAGCGTGGCCAGATCGAAGTCGACGCGCACTGCCACACCGGCGTCAACGGCGTCTGGGCGGTCGGTGACTGCGTGCGCGGCCCGATGCTGGCACACAAGGGCTTCGAGGAAGGCATCGCGGTTGCCGAACTGATCGCCGGCCTGCCGGGCCACGTCAACTTCGACACCATTCCGTGGGTCATCTACACCGAGCCGGAGCTGGCCTGGGTCGGCAAGACCGAGCAGCAGCTGAAGGCCGAGGGCATTCCGTACAAGGCCGGCAGCTTCCCGTTCGCCGCCAACGGCCGTGCCGTGGCGATGATCGAGCCGGCAGGCTTCGTGAAGGTTCTGGCCCACGCCGAAACCGATCGCATCCTGGGCATGCACCTGGTCGGCGCCAACGTGTCCGAGCTGGTGCACGAAGGCGTGCTGACCATGGAGTTCAGTGGTTCGGCCGACGACCTGGCGCGCATCTGCCACGCCCACCCGTCGCTGTCGGAAGTGGTGCACGACGCGGCAATGGCCGTGAGCAAGCGCGCGATCCACAAGGCGAACTGAGCCATCTGGTAGTGCCGGCCACTGGCCGGCACCCTCCGGATACTGAAAACCCCGCCTCGGCGGGGTTTTTTGTTGCACGATGACTGCAGAACAAGGGTGGGAGACTCTTGGCACTCGGCGCGCGGCAGGCGAGCGTCCCCCGCCCTCACACGGGCGTCGACCTCCAGTGCGGTAGGCTCACCCCTGAGGTCGCGTTGCATCGCCAAGCCATGGATGCGCGACAGGTGGTGCTCCCGCACCTGCTCGTGGGGCTGCTCAGACAGTGGAGATCTCCATGGAAAACGAACGAATCGAGACCCGCGGCGAAGATGGCCGCAGGGTGTTGGTGTTCAAGTTCTGGCCGCAGTTCGACGCGACGATTCTTCCCGGCACACGCCTGACCGAAGGCCTGCCGAGATACGCGCTGGCAAACGGCAATTCCGTCACCTTCGACGGCGTGGATTTCGAAATCGCCGCTACCGGCGAAGAGCTGGTCCGGTCGTTGGCCATCGGCCGACCGCCCTCGGGCTGAGTCGTGCGTCGTCCGGGTCCTGTCGCGTGCCGGGACTGCCTGTACCCATCGCGGGTCGCGCATCAACGCTGCGGCGGTGCAGGTTCCCGGTCCGCAGTGCTCGGCTTCGGCGGATCGTCACAGATCCGGTGCTGGGCGATCACCTCACCCATCTTCCATTCCTTCACCACCCGGCAGCTTTCCTTGCCGGCGTCCTTGTCGGTCGCCTTGGCTTCCGTCCTGCCGGCAGGGTGCTGACGCTCAAGGTAGGCCGACGGCGGTTGCTTGGCCCAGGCCGGCGCCGCCATCAGCAGCGCCAGCGTCGCGATGACCAGCGGCCTCATGCCGCCACCGCGCGGCCACCACCCAGCAACCGTGCCGGCAGCATGAACAGCGCACGCAGGAAGGCGAACAGCGCCGAGAACGTGATACCGACCAAGCGGAACGGCAGGCTCAGCAGCCACACGAACGGCCAGGCCACCAGCGCCAGGATCGCCAACGGCCAGCACAGCACGAACAGCAAGCACCACACACCGAGCGCGAACAAGGTCTTCATCACAGGCTCCCTCGGCGGCACCCCGCCGCCTGTCGTCACCTTGGCGCCCTGCCCCGGCCCGGGCAAACGGTTTGCGACGAAACCCGGCTGGGGGCGATGAAACCGGTCGATCTGCGCCCTGCCTCTGCCCGGTAGCGCCGGGCCATGCCCGGCGGGTTGCATGAGTGTGCGGACCAAGGTCCGCACCCACCGAGGAGGTCGGCACCGGCCACTACACCGGCACTGCGCCGGGACGACCGTGGCTCACCTGGAATCGCGCGGCAGTGCGAACATCGGCATCGCGCCGCAGCACGCTGTCGGCGAACCGCAGTTCCGCGTCCACGGTCTGCCGGTTCAACTGCAGCTTCCACCAGCCACGCCGGTCGCCATCGAAATAACGGATGTGCGGATTCTGCGGGATCGACGGGCCGTAGTACGGGCCATACGGCGTGTCATCGCCACCGCTGCTGATCGCCGGGGCGATGAACTCGGTGGCGATCACCGGCGCGTCTGCGGCATCGAAATCCAGCTTCAGGTCATTGACGAACGTGGAGTGCCAGTCACCGCCCAGTACGATAGCGTTGCCCTGCCCACCGGCCTGCATCGCCTGCAGCAGGCGCTTGCGGGCGGCCGGGTAGCCATCCCAGGCGTCGTTCCAGAAACGTTCGCGCGGCGTGCCCTGCTCCAACCGCAGCTGCGCCATCAACAGCTGCTGCACCACCACGTTCCAGCGCGTTCCCGCCGCAGCCGCCATCGACTGCGCGAACCAGTCCTCCTGCCCCACCCCGAGCATGCTCATGCGCGGGTCCAGCGCCGCCTCGCAGCGCGCCGATTCGCCGACGCCACAGGGATTGGCCGGACGGAACTGACGGCAGTCCAGCAACGTCAGCTGGGCCAGGTCGCCGTAGCGCAGGCGGCGGTGCACGCGCAGGCCACCGTTGCCGGCCGGCGTGCTGCGCATCGGCAGGTGTTCGTAGAACGCGCGGTACGCCGCGGCACGACGGACGATGAAGTCCTCGGTCGGCACGTCGCTCTTTTCCGGATGGATGCCGGAATAGTCGTTCTGCACTTCGTGGTCGTCCCAGATCACCGCGAAGGCATGCGCGGCGTGCGCGGCCTGCAGGTCCGGGTCGAGCTTGTACAGCGCGTACTGGTCGCGATAACGCTCCAGGCTGAGGGTTTCACCGCTGAAGCGCTGTGCATCCAGCGTGCTGCCACGTGCGTTCTGCAACGGGCTGTATTCGTACAGGTAGTCACCGGCATGCAGCACCAGATCGACATCGCTGCGGGCGATATCCGCCAGTACCGGGTAGTAGCCGCTGTTCCAGGCCTGGCAGGTGCACAGCGCCAGCCGCAGCTGCTGCAGCTGCGCATCCGGCAGCGGCGCGGTGCGGAAATGCCCGACCGCACTCTCCTCGCCGCCGTCGCAGGCGAATCGATAGTAGTAATCGCGCCCTGGACGCAGGCCGGTCACTTCCACGTGCACCGAATGGGCCAGCTCCGGCACGGCCGCCGCCACGCCACGCTGCACCAGCCGGCGCATCGACGGATCTTCGGCAACGAACCAACGCACCGGGATCGCGCGCGACGGCATGCCACCGCCGTTGAGGGGATCCGGTGCAAGACGCGTCCACAGCACCGCGCCCTGCGGATCCGGATCACCTGCGGCGATGCCGAGGGTGAACGGATCGCGCCCCAGTCGCGGCCGCGGACCGGTGGCGGCGACGCCGGGCATGGCCGCCAGTGCGATCGCCGCTCCGGTCCCCTGCCAGGCCAGGCGCAGCAGACGACGGCGGGTTTCCGGATCGGCGATGTGCTTCATCAGAAGCGCACGGTCGCAGTGGCCATCACCTGCCGCGGCGCACCGACCTGCATGGTCGCCAGGCTGCGGGTCGGATCAGCGGCGTAGGTACCGTTGGTGTTGATGGTCGCCAGATACTGCTTGTCGGCCAGGTTGGTCAGGTTCAGCGCCAGGGTCAGGTTCTGCGCCGGGCCGAGCTTGCCCATGTCATAGGCCACCGACGCATTGATCAGCCAGTAGCTCGGCACGGAGACATCATTGGTGTAGGTCACGTAGCGCTTGCCGACGTGGTTGGCGGCCAGGCGCAGGTCCCACGGGCCCGGCGTCCACGCCAGGGTACTGGCGAACATCCATTCCGGCGTGTCGACCGTCTTCTTGCCGCGGGTCGGCACCACACCGTTGTTGACGTAGTCGTTGTCGTAGCTGCTGTCATTCCACGACAGCGCATTGGACCAGCTCAGGTCGCGCATCGGCTTCAGCTGCAGGGTTGCCTCGGCACCGCGGCTGGTGACCGAACCGACGTTGGAATACAGCGCAGGGCAACCGAGGATGCCCACGCACTGGGCAATGGCCAGCAGGCGGTTGTCGAACTTGACGTCGTACACCGCGACCGAGGCTTCATACCCCCGGCCGTAGCCGCGCCAGCCCAGTTCGATGGTGCGCGATTGTTCCGGCTTCAGGTCCTTGGCGCTGGCATCGAACGCCACCTGCGGAACATTGAACGGACTGCCCACGCCCAGCGCATAGGCCGCGATGTTCTTCGCATAGGAACCGAAGATTTCGTTGCGCTCGTCCAGCTTGAAGTTGAAGCCGGCCTGCGGCAGCAGCCCCTTCTTCGCGGTCAGGCTGCTGTTGCTGGCATAGCTGCCCAGCGGCGTGCGCACGCTGGTGCGGGTGTTGGGCGACTTGGCGCCGACGTCGATGGTCAGGCGGTCATCGAACAGGCGGAAGCGGTCCTGCACGTAGAACTGGCGGGTGATGGTGGTGTAGCGCTGGTGCCACACGCGCTGGTCCGGGTTGCGCAGGAAGAAGTCGTCGGTGATCGGCCCATCGATGTAGTAGAAGTTGCGCTGCACGCTGTGGCCGTTGTCTTCGTACCAGAGGCCCGCTTCCAGCTCATGGCCACCCACGTTCCAGGTGAACGCCGAGGTCACGCCGGTGCGGTCGATCGCATATTCGGTGGTTCGGATCGAGATCGGAATCTCGCGGCTGGTGCCCGGGTTGGACGGATTGGACGGGCTGAACCAGTGGCCCTGGCCGCGGTTGCTGTGGTTGTAGACGTTGACCTTCAGGCGCATCGTCTCGTTGAGGCCGAAGTCACCGGCGATGCTGGAGACATCATCGTTGCGCAGCCCATGGCCCGAGTAGTACGCATCCCACGGGCTGTTGACGCCGCCGCTGTACTGGCCACGCGCAGCGGCCAGGGCACGGTTCCAGTCCGGCGCATAGTTGTCCCAGTTCCAGCCCAGGCGATCGATCATCTCCAGCGACAGATCCTGGTAATCGGCTTCAACCCGGCGCGAGGCGTTGAACAGCGCGGTGATGCGGCTGTCGACGCCGAAGTTGTAGGTCGCCTTGCCGTTGAACTGCTTGAGTTCGTGCGAGCCCTTGCCCTTCCACTTGTCGCTCTCCGAGTACGCACCGGACAGGTAGGCGGCGAAGCCCTGGTGTTCGCCGGTTTCCAGGCGGGCATAGCTGCGGCGTGCGCTGTCACTGCCCAGGCTCTGCGCCAGCACGACACCGTATTCGGTGGAGGGATCGATCGAATAGAACTGGAACACGCCGCCCAGGTTGCTGGTCGACGGCGTACCCAGCGCGCCGATGCCGGTGGAGACCTCGGCACCGCCCAGGTTCTCGCTGATCACCGCGCGGCTGATATGCAGGCCGTTGCTGTTGCCATAGCTCATGTTGCCCAGCGGGATGCCATCGAGCGTGTAGCCCAGGCGGTTCTGGTTGAAGCCGCGCAGGCTGATGCTGGTGGACCACTCGTAGGCACCGGTGGCATCGGCCGATTCGAAATGCACGCCCGGCTTGCTGGCCAGGAGCTTCAGCGGGTTGGCGCCGGGTGGCAGCACCTTCATGTCCTCGGCCGTCACGCGCTGGACCTGGCGTGCCTCGCCCCGGCCGATCACCGAGACCGAATCCAGGGTAGTGGCCGACTGTGCGTCGACGGCAGGAGCGGTTTCAGCGGCGGCCAGCGAAGGCAGTGAGGCACAGACCAGCAGGGCCAGCAGATTGCGGCGAAGCGGAGCATGGCAAGACATGGGGATTCCTTGGGCGCGCTGGACGCCGAAGGGCGGCGTCAAAAGAGCAGCAGCGGCGGAATCGTAGAAGCGTTGCGTTACATGTCATTTACACGCCACGTACGGATTTTTGCCGATCCGGACGGAGAACATGAGGTCGCGCGCCCGAACGAAGAGAGCCGAGCGTGGGCTTGGCTCTACAGGGCACGCCGGAATCATCGGTTACTCGAACGAACCGACCGAATCGTGGGCCAGGTTGTCGAAACGGGTGTACTCGCCGAAGAACTTCAGCTTGCACGAGCCGGTAGGGCCACCACGGTGCTTGCCGATGATGATCTCGGCCAGGCCCTTGTCCGGCGAATTTTCCTTGTTGTAGTAATCGTCGCGGTAGATGAAGACGATCATGTCCGCATCCTGCTCGATTGCGCCCGATTCGCGAAGATCGGCCATCACCGGGCGCTTGTCGGTACGCGTTTCCAGCGAGCGGTTGAGCTGGGACAGCGCGATGACCGGCACGTGCAGTTCCTTGGCCAGGCCCTTCAGCGAACGCGAGATTTCGGAGATTTCGGTCGCGCGGTTTTCGCTGTTGCCCGGCACGCTCATCAGCTGCAGGTAGTCGATCACGATCAGGCCCAGGTCGTGCTCGCGCTTGAGGCGGCGGCACTTGGAACGCAGGATCTCCGGCGACACGCCCGGCGTATCGTCGATGAAGATCTTGGTTTCCTTCAGCATCTTGATCGCACCGGTCACCCGGCTCCAGTCCTCGTCCTCCAGCTGGCCGGTACGCAGGCGCTGCGCGTTGATGCGGCCATTGGAGGAGATCAGGCGCATCGCCAGCTGCGATGCGGACATTTCCATCGAGAACACCGCCACGCCCTTCTTCGACTTGATCGCCGCGTACTCGGCGATGTTCAGGGCGAAGGTGGTCTTGCCCATCGCAGGACGTGCGGCAAGGATGATCAGGTCGGTCGGCTGCAGGCCGGCGGTCATCGCATCGAAATCGGTGTAGCCGGTCGGCAGGCCGGTGATGTTGCCGCCATTCTCGAAGCGGTTGCGCAGCTCTTCGAACGCGTCCTTCAACGCGCCGGGCATGGCCACGAAGTCGGTACGGCCGCGCGCGCCCTGTTCGGCAATGGCGAACACGCTCTTTTCCGCAGCAGACAGCAGCTCGCTGCTGTCGCGGCCCTCGGGCTGGAAACCATCGTTGACGATATCGGTGCCGACCTGGATCAACTGCCGCAGCACCGCCTTGTCGCGCACGATCTCGGCATAGGCCACGATGTTGGCCGCCGACGGCGTGGTGCTGGCCAGTTCGATCAGATAGGCGCCATCGCCCACCAGCTCCATCTTGCCCTGCGATTCGAACCATTCGCCCAGGGTCACCGCATCGAACGGACGCTCGCGCTCGGACAACTCGCGGATCGCCCGGTAGATCATCTGGTGGTCGCGGCGGTAGAAGTCACCCTCGGTCAACTGATCGTTGACCCGGTCGTAGGCCTCCGGTGCCAGCATCAGGCCGCCCAGCACCGCCTGTTCGGCCTCCACCGAGTGCGGCGGCACGCGCAACTGGTCGATACGCGATTCATCGCGATCGCGATCGAAGCCATCGCCGCGCTCTCTGCGGTTGGAACGGAAGCCGGAACGGGCGGACATGCTGCGGTGTTTCCTGCAAAAGGGGCCAGACCAGTGTAGGCATGCACCGACCCCGGCGGCCATGGACAAATCTGTGGATAAGCCGTGGAAGAACGGGGGATATCCGCCTGAGCCTGTCCAGACTGGCGCGGGGGCGTCGCATTGCCTGCGACGGGCGTCGTTGCGACGCCCGCAGCGGAGCATTATCGCAGATGGCGACCGCGGCCGCTGGCGTCAATCGCCCTTGGCATGTACCGCGATCAGGGCCAGGAACCGGTCCACGTAGCCCTTCAGGAACGTCTGCGTGCCTTCATTGTGGATCGTGCCGTCGGCATCGATCAGGCCATCCTTGAAGTGGATGAACGCCTCGGGCTGGCCAAGCACGTGCATGTCCAGGAAGGCCAGGCTGTTGCGCAGGTGCTGCTGGGCCACCGCCGTGCCGATCTGGCCGATGGAGGCGCCGATCACCGCCGCTGGCTTGCCGGCGAAGGCGCTGTCGCCGTAAGGGCGCGAGCCGATGTCGATCGCATTCTTCAGCACGCCCGGCACGGAACGGTTGTACTCAGGAGTAACGAACAGCACGGCGTCGGCGGCACGCACCTGGTCTTTCAGGCGCGTGCCCTGCGCCGGATAGCTGGCGTCGAAATCCTGGTCGTACAGCGGCAGGTCGCCGATCTGCACATACTGGAAGCGCGCCTTGTCGCCGGCCAGCTTCTCCAGCGCGTGGGCCAGCTTGCGGTTGCACGAGTCCTTGCGCAGGCTGCCGACGAAAACGGCAATGGTGGGGACGGACATCAGGACATACTCCTCACGGTGCGGAAGAGCCAGCCTAGCGGCCGCGCCCTTCCCCACCGGTGAAGATCAGCCGCGCTGTACGCCTGCGCGCACCTGCCGCCAATGGTCCTGCCAGGCCTGGAACATCAGCACGTTCCACAGGTGCGTGTGCCACTTGCGCTGGCCGCCCAGGAACTGCTGCCACAGCGGCTGCACAGCCGCGGCCGACAACACCCCTTCACGTTCCAGCCGCGCCGGCTGCAGCAGCTCGTCCGCCCAGGGCTTCAGATCGCCCTTCAGCCAATCACTGACCGGCGCGCCGAATCCACGCTTGGGCCGGTGCACCATCGACTGCGGCACGTACCGCCCCAGCACGCGCTTGAGCAGCACCTTGCTGGTCGATTCGCTGCGCTTGAAGCCCAGCGGCAGCGACCACGCAAACTCGGCCACGCGCCAGTCCAGCAAGGGCGCGCGCGCCTCCAGGCTGACCGCCATCGAGGTGCGGTCGACCTTGCACAGCAGGTCATCGGGCAGATAGCTGACGAAGTCGGCCAGCATCATCGCGTCGGCCGGCGTACCGGCACCATGCAGCGGATCGGCCAGATCGTAGAAGCTGCCCGCCTCGCTCGCACCGATCACCGCCGCCGCCGGATCGCGCCAGCGCGAAATGCGGTTGCGATACACATCGCCGATGCCGCGCGCGCCGGTTTCGGCCAGCAACGCGGCCAGCCCACCAGTGCGCGATGCTTCACCCTGCTGGTGCGCACGCGCGCCCATCCAGCGCCGCAGCGGCGCGGGCACCCGTCCCAGCATCTGCCAGTTGCGCAGCGCGCGTACATAGCGGGTGTAGCCGAAAAACAGTTCATCGCCACCGTCACCGGACAAGGCGACGGTCACGCCCTGCCGGGCGAGGCGGGCGACCAGCGCGGTCGGCACCTGCGAGGCATCGGCAAAGGGTTCATCGAACATCGCCGGCAGCTGCGGCACCACCGCCAGCGCATCGGCGCCACTGACATACAGTTCGGTGTGATCGCAGCCAAGGTGGGTAGCCAGTTCCCTGGCCAACGGTGCCTCGTCGTGGTGGGAACCGCTGAAGCCGATGCTGAAGCTGTGCACCGGCTGCCCGCTCTGCGCCTGCATCAGCGCCGCCACCAGCGACGAATCGGTGCCGCCGGACAGGAACACGCCCACCGGCACATCGGCCACCATGCGCAGCGCCACCGCATCGCGCAGCAGGCCATCCAGCTGCTCCTCGGCCTCCTCGATGCGGCCCTGGAACGGTGCGGCCAGTGCAGCCTGCATGCGCGCGCGTGCGTCCCAGTACGGACGCTGTGCCTGCTCTGGGCGATGTGCGCTGGCCCCTGCCGCCACCGCCGCCGCATCCAGCCGCAGCACGCGGCCGGGCATCAGCTTGTAGCAGCGCTGGTGGATGCTGTGCGGCGCGGGGATGTAGTCCAGCCGCAGCAGCAGGGTCAGCGCATCGCGGTCGATATCGTTGTCGAAATCCGGATGCTGCCACAGCGCCTTCAGCTCGGAACCAAACACCAGCGCATCACCGGCCCAGCCGTAGTACAGCGGCTTCTTGCCGACCCGGTCGCGGGCCAGCCACAGGCACTGTTCCTGGCGGTCCCACAGGGCGATGGCAAACATGCCGTTGGCGCGCTGCAGGGTGTCCTCGACGCCCCACTGCAGGATCGCGGCCAGCAGCACCTCGGTATCGGAATGGCCACGGAACGCATGGCCCAGCGGCTCCAGTTCCGCGCGCAGGGCGGCGAAGTTGTAGACCTCGCCGTTGTAGGCCATCACATAGCGACCGTCGGCCGAGGCCATCGGCTGGTGGCCCAGCGGTGAAAGATCGAGGATGCTCAGGCGCCGGTGGGCCAGGGCGATGCCGGCGGCGGCATCGACCCAGGTACCGCCGTCATCCGGCCCGCGATGGTGCAGCGCCTGGCCCATGGCCAGCGCCTGCGCCTGCAGGACCTCGGCCGGCGTCAGTGCCGCCGGCAACAACATACCCGCCAATCCACACATGCATCAGGGCTCCTGCGCCAGGTCGAGGGCGGCGCCAATCACCGCATTGTCGCTTGGAAGCCCGAACATTGCTGCCCCCGCCAGCGGCGTGTAGGTGTCGGCACCGCAGACCCGGCGCACCGGCAGGTGGCCGTGGCCGGCCTCGACCAACGCGGTGATCACACCCTCGCCGACGCCCCCGCTCTGCCGCCCCTCGTCCAGCACCAGCACCCGTTGCGCGGTGGCGGCCTGGGCGCCGATGAAGGCAGCATTCAACGGCACCAGCCAACGCAGGTCGACCACCCGCACCTGCCAGCCCAGCTGCTGCTCGATTGCAGTCGCTGCGCGCAGCGCCATCGGCACACCGTTGCCGTAGGTGAAGACCACCAGATCGCTGGCATCCGGCGCGTACACCCTGCCCTCGCCCAGCACCAACGCCTGCCCGGGTGCGGGGTAGTCGAACAACCACTGGCCGTCGCCGGCCGCGTGCAGATCCTTGGTCATGTACAGGGCGATCGGTTCCAGGAACACCGCTACCCGGCCATCCACGCGGGCCAATGCAGCCAATGTACGCAGCATCATCACCGCATCATCGCCACGCGACGGGCAGCCCACCACCAGCCCCGGAATGTCACGCAGCGCCGTGATCGAATTGTCGTTGTGGAAATGGCCACCGAACCCCTTCTGGTAGCCCAGCCCGGCCACGCGAACCAGCATCGGATTGCGGAACTGGTCATTGGAGAAGAACTGCAGCGAGCAGGCCTCACCGCGCAACTGGTCGATGGCGTTGTGCAGGTAGGCCAGGTACTGGATTTCCGGAATCGGCAGCATGCCCATGTTGGCCAGACCTTGGGCCATGCCCAGGATCATGGTCTCGTCCAGCAGCGTGTTGAATACCCGGCGCGGGCCGAAGCGGCGCAGCAGGTCGCGCGTCACCGTGTAGACGCCGCCCTTCTGCGCGACGTCCTCACCAAACAGCAGCGCCTGCGGATACTTGCCCAGCAGTTCCTGCAGGCCGTGGTTGATCTGGATCGCCAGGTGCCGCGGCGGTTGCCGTTCGGGCAGCGCGTCAGCGCCGCCGTACAGCGCCTGCCGGGCCTCGACGGGGGCCACGCGCTCGGCCTCGGCCCGCACCGCTGCCGGCGTATGGGGGGCCAACGGGGTGATCACTTCCTGCAGTGTCTGCAGCTTGGGACGCGTATCGGCATCGATGGCGGCGGCCATGCAGCGCGCGCGCAGGATTTCATAGGCGGCCTCCACGCCTGCCGCATCCATCCAGCCCGATTCCAGTGCGATCTGCGCCGAGCGCAGCAGCGGGTCCTGCGCCTCGGCTGCGCACACTTCCGCCAACGCACGCCATTCCACCTCGAAGTCGGTGCCGGCGTGGCCCATCAAGCGCGTGGTTCGCAGGTGCAGGAAAGTGGGCCGACGCATGCGCCGGCAATGTTCGACCGCCGCCTGCACCTGCGCGTGCCCGGCGGCCAAGTCCAGGCCATCGGCGAAGAAATAATCCAGGCCCGGTTGCCGGCTGAAGCGCTCGGCGATCCATCCCTCAGGCGTCTTCACCGAAATGCCGAGGCCGTTGTCCTCGCACACGAACAGGATCGGCACCGGCAGCTTCTGGTAGGCCGACCACATCGCGGTATTGAACGCGGTCTGCGCGGTGGCATGGTTGGCCGAGGCATCGCCGAAGGAGCACATCACGATGCTGTCGGCCGGAATCGGCAGCGGCTGGCTCAGGCGCCTGCCACTTTCGATCGCCAGCGCGGTACCGAGCGCCTTGGGCAGGTGCGATGCGATGGTCGAGGTCTGCGGCAGCACCCACAGCGGCTTGCTGCCCCACACTTTGTGACGGCCGCCACTGGCTGGGTCGTCGGCACTGGCGGCGAAGGACAGCGCGGCGTCGCGCACCGGATCCATGCCTGGCACCAGCCGGGCACGTTCGGCCATGAACGCACCGGAACGATAGTGCAGGAATGCGGGATCGGTGTGCCGGCAGGCGCGCGCAAGCAGTGCGTTGCCTTCATGACCGGACGAGCCGATGGTGTAGAAGACCTTGTTCTGCACGCGCAGCACGCGCGCCATCAGATCCAGCTGGCGACTGAGCAGCTGCGATTCGAACAGTTCGCCGAAGGCGGCGGCCGTCAGGGTGCTGCCCGGCAAAATCGGCGCATCCGGCGCCGGACGCGGTCGCGGCATGCCGCGCCAGGCGCGTACGGCCTCGAGGAAATTGACGTCACAGACTTCGGCGCGGTTGAGACCGCGCATGCGTGCGGGAATGGGATCTGGAACCACAGCGAACATCGAACGCCCTCCGTGCCGTTGTTGCGAACCGTGGCGCCAAGCCTGCGCGACCCTGTCCACCGGTCGAGCACGCCCGACGCTGCAGGGGAATCAATCCGGTGCGTTGAACCGCGCGCGCACCTCGGCGGTCACCGCAGGCATGGCCACGAAGCGAGGCTGCGCGCGCACCCGCTGCAACCAGGCCCGCACCTGCGGGAATGCATCCAGCGCGATGCCACCGTCGGCGGCGACATCGGAATAGGCGAACAGGGCGATATCGGCGATACCGTAGTCATCGCCGGTGAACCACTGCGCCTGCCGCAGATGCTGCTCCATCACCGCCAGCGCGCTGGCAGCGCGCGCCTGCAGGCGCGGCAGTTCAGCACGGCGTGGCGAGTCGGCCGGTGTCCAACCGCGGATGAAGCGTGCCACCGCCACGCAGGGCTCATGCGTGTACTGCTCGAAGAACATCCAGCTCAATGCCTGCGCGCGCTGCCAACCGTCGGCGGGAAGATACGGCGTACCTTCGGCCAGCCAGAAAAGGATCGCGTTGGATTCGGTCAGCACGCGGCCGTCGTCGCGCACGATCAACGGCACCTTGGCATTGGGGTTGAGGGCGAGAAATTCCGCGGTATGGGTCTGGCCGTGGGCACTGTCCACCTCCACCCAGCGGTAGCGGCTGCCCAGCTGTTCCAGCAGCAGGCGCACCTTGTGGCAGTTGCCCGAGACCGACATGCCATGCACCGTCAACGGAATGCGCTCTTCCACCATTGCCTGCTCCAGTGAGGTCCCGGCCTGCAGCCGGCTGCCCGCAGTCTGGCAAGCAGCCCGGCGATTGCCAAGCGCGGGTGCAGCATGGCGGGCGATGCATCCTGTAGATGCCGAGCCCATGCTCGGCTGCATTTGGCGAGCAGCAGCCGAGCATGAGCTCGGCTCTACAACGGCGAACGGCGCTGTTGCCATTGCCCGCGCGATTGCCCCCAGATTTCCAGCGGCTTGCCTTCATAGGGCGGTGGCAACTGCCCCATGCGCAGCAGCGTACTGCCGAGCTTGCGCGCAACCGCTTTCGAGTTCTCGTTGTCTTCGGCGATGGTGTGGATGACCTCGTTCCAACCCAGCGTATCGAACGCCCAATCGATGGCGGCGATCGCCGCCTCCGGTGCGTAGCCCTTGCCCCAGCTGGCACGGCGGATGCTCCAGCCGACCTCGGTACCGGGCCAGTCCTGCGGCTGCCACGGCCCCATGCGACCGATCCATTCACCGCTCGATTTCTCAATCACGCTGAACATCGAGAAGCCGAACAGCTGCCATGCGCCGGCCAGGCTGCAGAAGCCGCGCCATGCCACCGAGGGTGCCAGCACGCCACCCAGCTTGCGCATCACCTCTTCATCGGCACAGAACGCCAGATAGGGTGCGTAGTCCTGCCGCTGCGGTGGGCGCAGGATCAGGCGTTCGGTTTCGATGCGCAGGTCGAAGATGCTCATGGCGTCATGGTAGAGCCACGCAACGCGTGGATGAACCCCACCCATAAAAAAAACAGGCCAGCAGAGGCCGGCCTGTTCGATGCTGCGTCGTAGTAGTTGGAGATTACTGGCGGTTGGCCGTCGAATCCGCAGCGGCGGCGGTCTGGGTGACCAGCTGCCCATCCACCACAGGCAGGCGATCGCTGGCCGGCTTGTTGTCCATGCGCACGGTCTTCTCAATGCCGTCGTAGCGATAGGTCACGTTGTAGCCCTTGACCACATCGCTGGTGCCCATGGCGATGCGGTTGCCCGGCTTGCTGCCCATGCGCATGGTGCCGGTGGTGCCGTCTTCATTGCGGTAGGTGACGTTGTAGCCGGTGACACGGCTCGACTCGGAGGTCGCCGTTTCGGTGTGGCACTGGCGCTCGGTGCGGTTGACCACCCGGCCACCCACGTGGCGCTTGTCGACCTGGTTGCCGATGAAGCCACCGGCCACGGCACCGGCGGCAGTTGCAGCCTTCTTGCCATTGCCGCCGCCGACCTGGTTGCCCAGCAGGCCACCGACCACGGCACCGACCACGGTGCCACCGACGTTGCCATCACGCTCGGGCAGGCGCTCCTGCACCACCACGTCCTGGCAGACCTCATGCGGGGTCTGGGTAGTGGACGTCTCGCGAACCGGATCGGTGCCGATCACGGTGGCATAGGCCTTCTGCTTCTCGGTGATCGGATCGACCTTCAGCACATCGGCGTATTCCAGGCCACGCGGCGCAGTGACGTCCACTGCGTCGCCACGCGCGCCATCGTCGGTGGCATTGCCATCGACCAGGCGCGATTCACTCGGGTTTCCGGCGCTGAGCTGCTCAGGCGACTTGTCGCCACTCTTCATGAAGGCGGCGGTTGCGATACCACCGACCAGCAGCGCGCCCGCTGCGACCAGGACAGTTGTAGTTGTGCTTTTCATGACCTGCTCCTTGCGGACCGTCCGCAACGTTCTCAGGCCAGATTGCAGCATGCGGCGCCTGAACGGAATCTCCACATTCCCTGCTCACCGTCGTAACCCATTCAGCATCGGGAAATGCTGGGCCCGTGGTAGCGTTTGCACATTCCCCCAGGAGGACCCCGTCATGGCCAACCCGATGCTGCTGCCGGTCCTGCAATGGGCGCGCAGGCTGCGCTACCCCACCCTGTTCAAGCTGACCGCGGGCCTGTTCGCGCTGACCCTGTTCATCCCCGACCCGATTCCGTTCATCGACGAACTGATGCTGGGCCTGGGCACGCTGCTGCTGGCCAACTGGAAGAGCCGCAGTGCGACCACGCCACCGCCGCTGGAGCAGCGTTGAACCTGCTGGCCGACAGCCACTGCCATCTGGATGCCAGCGAATTCGACGGCGACCGCGAGGCGGTCATCGACCGCGCACGCGCTGCCGGCGTGCAGTGGCAGGTGGTTCCAGCCGTCACTGCGGCCAGCTGGCCGAAGCTGCGCGAGGTCTGCCAGCAGGCGACGGGGCTCTACCCCGCCTATGGCCTGCACCCGATGTTCCTGGACCAGCACCGGCCTGAACACCTGCCGCAGCTGCGTGCGTGGATCGAGCAGGAGCGACCCTGTGCGATCGGCGAATGCGGACTGGATTTCTTCGTCGAGGGCCTGGATGCCGAGGCCCAGCAGGACTTTTTCCTCGGCCAGCTGAAGCTGGCGCGCGAGTTCGATCTGCCGGTGATCGTGCATGCCCGCCGTGCAGTGGATGCGGTGATCGCCGCGATCCGCCGCATCGGTGGCCTGCGCGGGGTGGTGCACAGCTTTTCCGGCAGCCCGGAACAGGCCGCGCAACTGCACAAACTGGGATTCCTGCTCGGCCTGGGCGGACCACTGACCTACGAGCGCGCGCAGCGCCTGCAACGGCTTGTCCGCGAGATGCCACTGCAGCAGTTGCTGCTTGAGACCGATGCGCCGGACCAGCCCGACGCAGGTATCCGTGGCCAGCGCAACGAGCCGGCGCGGCTGGCGGTCATCGCCCGCCACATCGCCGCGCTGCGCGGAATGGACATTGAAGACGTGGCGCGGGCCACCACGGACAACGCGCGGCGGCTGTTCAGCCTGCCCGCACCGTAACGGTAGTGCCGGCCAGCGGCCGGCACTACCCGATCACACCCCGGCCTCTGCCTCAACCGCTTTGGCTTTC
Source organism: Stenotrophomonas sp. G106K1 (assembly GCF_037969685.1). Classification (NCBI taxonomy): domain Bacteria; kingdom Pseudomonadati; phylum Pseudomonadota; class Gammaproteobacteria; order Lysobacterales; family Lysobacteraceae; genus Stenotrophomonas; species Stenotrophomonas sp. G106K1. The sequence continues at coordinate 23,730 of NZ_JBBPFR010000009.1, forward strand.
ACCTTCTTCGGCTCCAGCAGCATTTCCAGCGCCTTGCCCACCGCGGCAAATGCGAACGCGCCGGTGATGTGCGTGGCTGCGCCCAAGCCGGCGCCGCAATCCAGCTTCAGGGCCGCATCCGCACCCAGGTTCGGCCGCAGGCCACAGACGCTGCCGTCGGCCTGCGGATACTTCACGTTCTCCAGCGAATACACCGCCGGCACGCCGAAATAGCGCTTGGCATTCTTCGGGAAGTTGAATTCGCTGCGCAGCTTCTTGCGGATCAGCGCCAGCATCGCGTCATGCTCGGTGCGCGAGACATCGCGGATGCGCACCAACGTCGGATCGGTACGGCCGCCGGCCGCGCCGACGGTCAGCAACGGCAGCTTGCGGCGGCGGCACCAGGCGATGGTTTCCACCTTCACCCGGAAGCTGTCGCAGGCATCGATCACCAGGTCGAACCCGCGATCCAGCAGTTCGGCCATGTTGCCCGGGGTCAGGAATGCCTGCACGGCGTCGACCTCGATCTGCGGATTGATCGCCAGGCAGCGCTCGGCCATGGCCTCGGCCTTGTTGCGCCCGTAGTTGCCTTCCATCGCCGGTAGCTGGCGGTTGGTGTTGGATACGCAGATGTCATCGGCATCGATCAGGGCCAGATGACCGACCGCCGAGCGCGCCAGCGCCTCCACCACCCACGAGCCGACACCGCCCATGCCAACCACGGCGACACGGCTGCCCAGCAGGCGCTCAAGCGCGCCGACGCCATAGAGCCGTTCGATGCCGGCGAAGCGTTGTTTGACCTGTTCGTTCATCGGGCTATTTTAGCGTGCAGATCCCCTCACTACTGCACGCCGACACCGAACCCACCGTTGCACGCCCGGAGCGCCCGCCATGAGTGCCAGCCCACCCCGCCGCCCGTCCACCGCCTACCGCTATCTGTTCGTACTCGGCGCGGGCCTGCTGATCGGCCTGATTGCCACGGTGATGGTCGGCCGCGCCCTGCAGGCACGCCGCGACCCGTTCCCGAACAGCCTGATGCAGGTGATGCAGCGACAGGCGGATCTGCTGCAGCAGGCGCAGCAGCAGAACCGCTGCAGCCTGGCCGACAGCGTCCCGCGCCTGCAGGTGCTGCGCCTGCTGTCCAACGACCTGGACCTGGCCTTCCCCGGGTTGAAGGACAGCCGGCAGTTCCAGCAGCACGCCAGCCAGTACCGGGCCGATCTCAATGCGGCATTGGCCAGCCCTCCCACCGACTGCACCGCGTTGGCGCAGCAGCTGCAGGCACTGCAGGACGACTGCCGGGCCTGTCACCAGGATTTCCGCTGATTCATCTTCGAGAGGGAGAAGGTCGATGTGGTTGGCGCCTTGTTCACGTTGGAAAGAGGAGGATTCGCTCACCCTGCTGCATGACGCAGTACCACCCAACGCACCCGCCTTCACGGCCAGGAGACGCCCCATGAAGATCCAGCTCATCGCCGCCAGTGTCATCGCAACCCTCGCCCTGGCCGGCTGTGCCACCTCGCCGGGCTATGGCGGTGGTGGTTACAACAACAGCGGCTACAACAACGGCGGCTACGGCAACAACGCCGGTTACAACCAGGGCCGCTGCGCCGACTGCGGCATCGTCACCCGCATCAATGCCGTGCAGTCTGGCCGTACCGCGCCTTCCGCCACCGGCGCGATCCTCGGCGGCATCGTCGGCGCGGTTGCCGGCCATGAGATCTCCGACCACACCGGCGGCAGCCGTGGCAACAAGAACATCGCCGCCGCCGCCGGCGCCGTGGGTGGCGCACTGGCGGGCAACCAGATCCAGAAGAACGTCACCAGCGATACCTACGACATCAGCGTGCGCATGGATGACGGCCGCACCATCGTGGTCAACCAGCGCGACCTCGGCGGCATCCGCGAAAACACCTATGTCCGCGTGGTCAACGGCAAGGTCATCCTGCGCTGAAACGCAGCGGGCCCCGGCCGATCAGAACCGGAGCAACAAAAAAGGCCCGCTTGCGCGGGCCTTTTTCATGCCGGCAAGCGGCAGGAATTACGCCGGCTGGACCTTGTCAGCCTGCAGGCCCTTCTGGCCCTGCACGACTTCAAAGCTCACAGCCTGGCCTTCCTTGAGGCTCTTGAAGCCCTGGGTCTCGATGGCGCGGAAGTGCACGAACACGTCCTCGCCATTCTGCCGGCTGATGAAGCCGAAGCCCTTGGCATCATTGAACCACTTCACGGTACCGTTCTCGCGATCAGCCATCTCACTAACTCCCTTTGACTCTCTCTACTTGTTGTTGGATACGCCTGTTGGGCGGCTGACAAGCAAGGGGGAAGCGAGGTGCATCGATGCAGCGGATCGGAACGATCTTGCTTCATCAGGCCACGATCCACGGTGACCTTGCCAAGCTCAGCGACTGCAACTTAACCCGACCAAAACGAAAAAGCAACTGGTAAAAACCTTTCACTGTCAACCCCAAAACGACAACCATACTGGACAGCATGGACCTCTCATTCATCTTGTATCTGCTAGCGGTCATTTTTGTCCTGATCGGCATCGCAGGCATCGTCCTGCCGGCCCTGCCGGGCATCCCGCTGGTCTTCGTCGGACTGGTGCTGGCTGCGTGGGCGGACGGCTTCGTCCATGTCGGCTGGCCGACCCTGCTGATCCTCGGCGTACTGACTGCGCTGTCGCTGTTGGTCGACGTGCTGGCGACCGTGGTTGGCGCCAAGCGCGTGGGCGCCAGCCGCAAGGCACTCTGGGGCACGTTCATCGGCAGCATCGTCGGCCTGTTCTTCATGCCGATCGGATTGTTCGCCGGGCCCCTGCTCGGCGCGCTGCTGGGCGAGTACTGGCATACCCGCGAGCTCGGCCGCTCGACCAAGGTCGGGCTGGCCACGTGGCTCGGCATCCTGCTTGGCCTGGCGCTGAAGCTGGCGCTGGTGATCGCAATGCTGGGCCTGTTCGCCTTCGCCTGGTTCCTGTGAAGCAGGCAGCCTTCACGCAGCGCGCACGCATACGCCGGGCATAAACCCGTGGGGCTGGCCGTTACCGGATGCAGCCGCCACACTGTCCCTCTTTCCGCATTCATTCCGAAGGGCCTGCTGCAATGACCCTCTCTCCGCTGTTTCCCCGCCTTGCACCGCTGGCGTTGGCCCTGGCCAGCGCGCCACTGGCCGCCCAGGAATTCGCGCCCAGTGCCGAGGCTTCGCCGGCCGCCTGCGCGGCCATCACCACCGATGCCGCACGCCTGGCCTGCTACGACCGCCAGTTCGGGCGCACGCCGCAGGCTACCGCCGAAGCTGATGCGGCCGCCGAAGCCGCCGCACAGGCGCGTCGCGAGCAGCGCAACACCACGCGGGTAAGCCAGGGCGAGGAAAAACTGCGCGAACGTGTCAGCGATCTGTTCCGTTCCGAAGCGCCGGACAGTGCACTTGCCAACGCCGGCCGTGGTTCGCTGCTGGACAGCCGCTGGGAACTGGCCGAAGACTCCAAGCTGGGGCCGTTCCAGCTGCGTGCCTACAAGCCCGTGTACCTGCTGCCGGCCTTCTGGACCAGCGACCGCAACACCATGCCGCACTCGCCGAACCCGGCCAACAGCGTGACCACCCCGCAGGTGCTGGACAGCGCCGAGCTGAAATTCCAGATCAGCTTCAAGACCAAGATCGCCGAGAACCTGTTCGGCGACAACGGCGACATATGGGCCGGCTACACCCAGAGTTCGCGCTGGCAGGCCTACAACGGCGAGGACTCGCGCCCGTTCCGCGAGACCAACTACGAGCCGGAAGTGATGATGGTGTTCCGCAACGGCTATTCGATCGGTGGCTGGCGCGGGCGGATGACCGGCATCAGCCTCAACCACCAGTCCAACGGCCGTGCCGATCCGCTGTCGCGGAGCTGGAACCGGGTGATGCTCAATGTCGGCCTGGATCGCGAGAACTGGGCACTGGTGCTGCGCCCTTGGTACCGCATTCCCGAGACCCGCAGCGACGACAACAATCCGGACATCGAAGACTACATGGGCCGCGGCGACGCGACCCTGACCTGGAACCACAAGGGCCACGAGGTCTCGTTGATGGCGCGTCATTCGCTGCGCACCGGTGACCGCTCGCACGGCGCCCTGCAGCTGGACTACGGCTTCCCGATCAGCAACCTGCTGCGCGGCCATGTGCAGATCTTCGACGGTTATGGCGAAAGCCTGATCGACTACAACCACAAGGCAACCTATGTCGGCGTGGGCGTGTCCCTGCTGGAATGGTTCTGATGGAGGTGACGATCTGGCACAACCCCGCGTGCAGCAACTCGCGCGGGGCGCTCAAGCTGATCCGCGACGCGGGTATCGAACCGGTGGTGATCGAGTATCTGGGCAGCCCGCCCGACGTGGCCACGCTGCACCAGGTGCTGGCCGAATCCGGCCTGACAGCAACCGAACTGGTGCGCAGCAAGGAACCCGAGTTCGCCGCACTTGGCCTGCACGGAACCGACGACGACGCACTGCTGGCTGCGATGGCCACCCACCCACGGCTGATCAACCGCCCGGTGGTACGCAGCGCCAAGGGCACCCGCCTGTGCAGGCCCCCGGAAACGGTGCTGGAGATCCTGTAACCCGCCCCGCGCTGGTAGAGCCGAGCCATGCTCGGCTGCGGTCCGCGTGCTACCCGTCAATGCAGCCGAGCATGGCTCGGCTCTACAGAACGATTTACCGCCAGTCGGTGATGCCTTCGCGGCGATAGACCTCAGCGAACGCCGGGCGCGCCTTCAGGCGGTCCGCATACGCCTTCAACACCGGCCAGTGGTCGCTGGGCGTGGGCATGTTGCGTGACCAGCGCATCAACATCACCAGCATGAAATCGACCACGCTCGGCGCATCGCCGAGCAGGTAGGGGCCGCCGTCCTGCAGCCACGTGGCAACGTGCTGCCACGCCGCTTCCAGTTGCTGCCGCGCCATCGCACGCACGGCCTCCATGCACTCGCCACCCGCCGCTTCGTGCGCGTAGAACCAGGCGCGGTACGCCGGCTGCACGGTGTTGGCGCACCAGAACATCCAGCGATAGGCCTCGCCGCGTGCGGGCGTGCCGACGGCAGGCAACAGCCCTGCCTGCGGATGACGATCTGCCAGATACAGCGCAATCGCGGCCGCCTCGGTCAGCACCTGGCCGTCGATCAGCAGGGTCGGCACTCTGCCTGCCGGATTGAGCGCCAGATAGTCAGCTGATTTGTGCTCGCGCGTGTCGAAATCGAGCAGCACCAGTTCGTGCTCGATGCCCAGCTCGATCAGCAGCCAGTGCACCACCAGCGAGGCGGTGCTGGTGGAACCATACAAGGTGGTGCGCATATGACCGGTCCTGTGCGGGGAACGGATGATTATGCGCGCTGCCGCCGGCGTGGTCAGCCGCAGCTGCTCATGCAGGTATCACGACGCTCACCGCAGCCCATCATCGGCGCCCGCAACGTGCAGTCGTGCGCCTTCAATTCGCAGGAACGGCGAAGTTCCGGATGCTCGATGTCCTTGCAGCGCTTGTCCGGCGTCGGCGCCACCTGCTGCTCGCAGCTTGACTGGCGGCTGCCAATGCCCTGGTCCTCTGCCATGCAGCTGCGGTAGCTGGCCTGGCATTGCATCTGGCACTGGGCACCGGCGCTGAAGCCCCCCCCACCGTCATACGACGAAGACGATGTACTGCATCCGGCAAGAACCAGCAGAGTGACAAACGGAAGACTGCGCAAGAGGTTCACAGGACACTCCTTGTTCAATAGACCGGAAGACTGCCGGAAGAAGGGGTTTCGCTCACCGATCCGCCGCAATTCACAGCGCATCTTATTATTGGCGCATGGACGGTGTTCTTTCGCTGACACCGCAGACACCCTAGCAAAGCAGCGCGAGTGCAAGCGTTAAACGAAGAACGGCGCCACCAAGGCGCCGTTCTGCAATCGGACAGGCGTGGACGAGGCCGCGCCGATCACTCCACCACGACAGGAATCTTGCCGATGCGGGCCTGCCATTCGCGCGGGCCGGTCTTGTGCACCGACTCACCGGTGGAATCGACGGCCACGGTCACCGGCATGTCTTCCACGGTGAACTCGTAGATCGCTTCCATGCCCAGGTCGGCGAAGCCGACGACCTTGGCCGCCTTGATCGCCTTGGACACCAGGTAGGCCGAACCACCGACGGCCATCAGGTAGGCCGACTTGTGCTTCTTGATCGCTTCGATCGCGGCCGGGCCGCGCTCGGCCTTGCCGACCATGCCCAGCAGGCCGGTTTCGCCAAGCACCTGTTCGGTGAACTTGTCCATGCGGGTGGCGGTGGTCGGACCGGCCGGGCCCACCACTTCGTCGCGCACCGGATCGACGGGGCCGACGTAGTAGATGAAGCGCCCCTTGAGATCGACCGGCAGTTCCTCGCCCTTGTTGAGCATGTCGACCATGCGCTTGTGCGCGGCGTCGCGGCCGGTCAGCAGCTTGCCGTTGAGCAGCAGGGTCTGGCCCGGCTTCCAGCTGGCCACGTCTTCCGGCGTGATCGTGTCCAGGTCCACGCGGGTGCCCTTGGACGCGTCGTAGGTCAGCTTCGGCCAGTCTTCCAGCGACGGCGGGTCCAGCATCACCGGGCCGCTGCCGTCCAGGGTGAAGTGCGCGTGGCGGGTGGCGGCGCAGTTCGGGATCATTGCCACCGGCAGGTTGGCTGCGTGGGTCGGGTAGTCGTTGATCTTGATGTCCAACACAGTGGTCAGGCCACCCAGGCCCTGCGCGCCGATGCCCAATGCGTTGACCTTCTCGTACAGCTCCAGGCGCAGCTCCTCGATGCGGTTGGACGCACCACGGGCCTGCAGCTCGGTGATGTCGATCGGCTCCATCAGCGCTTCCTTGGCCAGCAGCATCGCCTTCTCGGCGGTGCCACCGATGCCGATGCCGAGCATGCCCGGCGGGCACCAGCCGGCGCCCATGGTCGGCACGGTCTTCAGCACCCAGTCGACGATCGAGTCGGACGGGTTGAGCATGGCGAACTTGGTCTTGGCTTCCGAACCACCGCCCTTGGCAGCGACGATCACTTCCACGGTGTTGCCCGGCACCACCTTGACGTTGACCACGCCCGGGGTGTTGTCCCTGGTGTTGATGCGCTTGCCGGCCGGATCGGCCAGCACCGAGGCGCGCAGCTTGTTGTCCGGGTACAGGTAGGCGCGACGGATGCCCTCGTTGGCCATGTCCTCCACACCCATGGTGGCGTCATCCCAGCGCACGTCCATGCCGATTTCCAGGAACACGGTGACGATGCCGGTGTCCTGACAGATCGGCCGGTGGCCTTCGGCGCACATCCGCGAGTTGATCAGGATCTGCGCGATCGCCTCCTTCGCTGCCGGCGACTCCTCGCGCTCGTAGGCGGCGGCGAGGTTCTTGATGTAGTCGACCGGGTGGTAGTACGAGATGTACTGCAGCGCGTCGGCGACGGACTGGATGAGGTCTTCCTGCTTGATCGATGTCACGGATTGCTCGCTTGCTGAAGGCTGGCGGGGGTAATCCGCCCATTTTACCCCCTCCCTCGACCGCGGGGTGGCAGTGCCGACCGCCGGCCGGCAAGATCTGAGCCCTGCCCTCTGTCACGCCCACGCCTGCCCCGGCGTCCTTGCCCACATGAACGCCGAAACCGCCTTCCATACCCACCGCCCGCGCCTGATGGCGCTGGCCTACCGCCTGCTGGGCAGCCGCACGGACGCCGAAGACGTGGTCCAGGACGCCTGGCTGCGCTGGTCAGGCACCGATACCGCGGCCATCGTCGACCCGGAGGCCTGGCTGGTCACCACCACCACCCGCCTGGGCCTGGACCGGCTGCGCGCGGCCAAGCGTGAGCGCGCGCACTACGTGGGCCCGTGGCTGGCCGAACCGCTGGCGATCACCCTCGAACCTGATCCGGCGCCCGGCCCGGCCCAGCTGCACGCGCTGGCCGATGATGTCTCGGTGGCCTTCCTGACCCTGCTCGAGCAGCTCGGCCCGGAGGAGCGCGCCGCGTTCCTGCTGAAGGAAGCCTTCGACCACGACTACCGCGAAATTGCCGACCTGATCGGCCACAGCGAGGCCAATTGCCGCCAGCTGGTGCATCGGGCCCGGCAGCGCCTGCAGTCTGGGCGGCCGCGCTTCAATGCCGATTCCAGCCAGCACCGGCAGCTGCTGGCGCGTTTCATGGACGCCTCCCAGAGTGGCGACAGCGAGGCCATCCAAGCGCTGCTGCATGCCAATGCGCTGCTGGTTTCCGATGGTGGTGGGGTGGTCACCGCAGCGGTGCGGCCACTGCTGGGTGCCGAGCGTATCGGCCGCCTGTACTGGGCCATCGCCCGTCGCGGCGCGGCGCATCCGGCACAGCTCGGCTACGTCAATGGCGAACCGGCGATCCTGCGTTTCGAAGGCGACCACCTGCACTCGATCACCACCATCGAGGTGGTCGATGGCCGCATCGCCAATCTCTACAGCGTGCTCAATCCGGAAAAACTGCCTGCGGTTGTCACGCGCGCCGACACTGCTGCGTCCTCGTAACGAAAGGCGGCCATCGTGGCCGTCGTGGAGCTGAAGATGTCCAACCATGCCTCTCCCCGCGTTCCCTACACCCGCCTGGCCGCTGATGCCTTCAAGGGTCTGCTGGCCACCAGCAAGGCGGTGCATGACAGTTCGATCGATCCGACCCTGATGGAACTGGTGTTCCTGCGCGTCTCGCAGCTCAACGGCTGCGGCTACTGCATGGACATGCATGCCACCACGCTGCGCAAGGGCGGCATCGAGCCACGCAAGCTGGATACGCTGCCGGCCTGGCACGAGAGCCGCTTCTTCGACGACCGCGAACGCGCGGCGCTGGGCTGGGCCGAAGCGCTGACCCGGTTGACCGACGGTGCGCCGTCGCAGTCGGCGTTCGATGCGCTGGCGCCGCACTTCGATGAGAAGGGCATCAGCGACCTGAGCATGGGGATCGCGGTGATCAATGCCTGGAACCGGTTGGGTGCGGGACTGCTGCCGCCGCTGCCGTAAGGAGGTTGCCGGCCGGGCTGCTGCCCGGCACCCGCTGTAGTGCCGGCCGTTGGCCGGCAACCTCAACAGCAACAGCAACAGCAGAAGCTGGCTTCCTGCGGCTGTTCGGTAGGTGTCGACCTTGGTCGACACGGTAGATCCACGCCATGCGTGGATGGAGGTCGGTCAGAGCCCTTTGCCGCGCAAAGGGATCCGACCCCGCGCTGCCACACGGCTGCCCTGACCCCACCTGCACGTATCAGGCGCGCACAATGGCGGCATGCCTGCTTCCCCCATTGCCGGCGCTGCCGGCGCCAAGAAACCCAGCCTGCGTCAACGCTTCAAGGCGATGCGCAACCTGCCGCCGTTCCTGCGCCAGGTGTGGCAGACCAGCCGCACCCTGACCATCGCCAGCCTTGGCCTGCGCCTGATCCGTGCGCTGCTGCCGGTGGCGATGCTGTACGTCGGCAAGCTGATCATCGATACCGCGCTGCACCTCAGCCAGCACGATGCCGGCTTCCCGTCGCTGGGTGAGGCCCTTTCCAGTGGGCTGCTCAATCCACTGCTCGGCCTGTTGGCGCTGGAACTGGGCCTGGCCATCGCCTCGGACCTGCTCGGCCGCCTGGTCAGCTACGCCGACGCCCTGCTGTCGGAACTGTTCGCCAACGTCACCAGCGTGCGCCTGATGGAACACGCCGCCACCCTCGACCTGGAGGACTTCGAGGACCCGGACCTGCAGGACAAACTGGACCGTGCACGGCGCCAGACCATGGGGCGGATGAACCTGATGAGCCAGCTGTTCGGCCAGGTGCAGGATGCGATCACAGTGGCCAGCCTGGCCGTCGGTCTGCTGGTGTATGCGCCGTGGCTGATCCTGCTGCTGGCGCTGGCGCTGGTGCCGGCCTTCATCGGCGAATCGCACTTCAATGCAGCCGGGTACAGCCTCAACTTCCTGTGGACACCGGAACGCCGTCAGCTGGACTACCTGCGCCAGCTCGGCGCCAGTGTGGAAACGGCCAAGGAAGTAAAGATCTTCAACCTGCACCGGTTCCTGGTCGAGCGCTACCGCAACTTGTCGGCGGCACTGTTCCTGGCCAACCGCGCACTCGCCCGGCGGCGTGCGTTCTGGGGCACGCTGCTGGCCGCGCTGGGCACGCTGGGCTACTACACCGCGTATGCCTATATCGCCTGGCGCACGGTGCGCGGCGATTTTTCGATCGGTGATCTGACCTTCCTCGCCGGCAGCTTCCTGCGCCTGCGCCAGTTGCTGGAAGGCCTGCTGATCGGGTTCTCGCAGGTGGCCAGCCAGGCGCTGTATCTGGACGACCTGTATTCGTTCTTCCAGATCGAACCGGAAATCCACTCGCGCAAGGACGCGGTGCGCGTGCCGCAGCCGATCCGAGAAGGCTTCGTGTTCGAGGACGTGGGCTTCCGCTATCCAGATGCCGAGCAGTGGGCCGTGCGCCACCTCGATTTCCAGCTGCACGCGGGCGAAGTGCTGGCACTGGTCGGTGAGAACGGTGCGGGCAAGACCACCCTGGTCAAGCTGCTGGCACGCCTGTACGAACCGGACGAAGGCCGTATCCTGCTGGATGGCCGCGACCTGCGCGACTACGACCTGGACGACCTGCGCGCCAACCTCGGCGTGATCTTCCAGGACTTCGTGCGCTACAACCTCAGTGCCGGCGAGAACATCGGCGTCGGCCAGGTGGAAGCGATGGACGACCGCGCGCGGATCACCGATGCCGCCCGCCGCGGCATGGCCGAGGAAGTGATCGCAGCCCTGCCCGGCGGCTACGACCAGCAGATCGGCCGGCGCTTCAAGCAGGGCGTGGACCTGTCCGGTGGCCAGTGGCAGAAAATCGCGATCGCCCGCGCGTGGATGCGCGATGCACAGGTGATGATCCTGGATGAGCCGACCGCGGCGCTGGATGCCCGCGCCGAGTTCGAAGTGTTCCAGCGGTTCAGGGAGTTGGCGGATAATCGCACCGCAGTGCTGATTTCCCACCGTTTCTCCTCCGTGCGCATGGCCGACCGCATCCTGGTACTGGCCGATGGCCGGATCGAGGCCAGCGGCACCCACCAGGAGCTGATGGCACAGGGCGGCCGCTATGCCGAACTGTTCGAACTGCAGGCGGCAGGTTACCGCTGAGAACGCCTCTCGTTTCGCCTAATGAGAACCCGTCTCATTTGAGATAGAATTGTCCCGACGACTTCCGATAGATACGCCCATGTCCTCCGCTTTCGGCGCCGAAACGGTGCTTGAGGTCCGCCACTGGACCGACGCCTACTTCAGCTTCACCCTTACCCGTGACAGCGGTTTCCGCTTCGAGAACGGCCAGTTCGTGATGATCGGGCTGGAGACCGACGCGCGGCCGCTGCTGCGCGCGTACTCCATCGCCAGCGCGAACTGGGAAGAACAGCTGGAGTTCTTCAGCATCAAGGTGCAGGACGGCCCGCTGACCTCGCGCCTGCAGCACATCAAGCCGGGCGACAAGGTACTGGTCGGCAAGAAGCCCACCGGCACCCTGCTGATCAGCGACCTGCACCCGGGCAAGCACCTGTATCTGCTGGGCACGGGCACCGGCCTGGCGCCGTGGCTGTCGGTGATCAAGGACCCGGAAACCTACGAGCGCTTCGACAAGGTGATCCTGTGCCACGGTGTGCGCTACGAAAAGGATCTGGCCTATCGCGATTATTTCGAGAAGGAACTGCGCGAGCATGAGTTCCTGGGCGAAATGGTCGGTGACAAGCTGCTGTACTACCCGGCGGTGACTCGCGAGGCGTTCCCGAACCAGGGCCGCCTGACCTCGCTGATGGAAAGCGGCGAGATGCAGCGCACCCTCGGCCTGCCCGAGCTGAGCCCGGAAAGCGACCGCGCGATGATCTGCGGCAGCCCGCAGATGCTGGCAGACCTGCGCACCGTGCTGGACAGCCGCGGCTTCCAGACCTCGCCGCGCATCGGTACGCCCGGCCACTACGTATTCGAGCGCGCGTTCGTCGAGAAATAAGCCGGGCTGTTGTAGAGCCGAGCCCACGCTCGGCTGCTCTGCCGGCCGACCATGGCAGGCACGCACGCTGCGCGCGCAAGCCGAGCGTGGGCTCGGCTCTACAGAGAGCGGCTACAGCAGCGCTTCGATGCCGCCGCGCAGCTGCTCCGGCTTGGTGGTCGGCGCATAGCGATCCACCACCTGCCCTTCGCGATCGACCAGGAACTTGCTGAAGTTCCACTTGATACGGGCGATGCCCAGCAGTCCGCGCTTTTCGTGCGACAGCCACGCCCACAGCGGGTCGGCCCCCTCGCCGTTGACCTCGATCTTCTGCGACAACGGGAAGCTGACCGGGTAATCGATCGAACAGAACTGGCGGATCTGCGCGGCATCGCCCGGCTCCTGCGCACCGAACTGGTTGCAGGGAAAGCCGATCACCACCAGGCCGCGATCACGGTAGTCCTGCCACAGCTGTTCCAGCCCGGTGTACTGCGGGGTGAAACCACAGCGGCTGGCCACGTTGACCAGCAGCAGCGGACGGCCCTGGTACTGCGCCAGAGGCTGCGGCTGGCCGTCGAGGTCGCGGAAGCTGAAATCGTAGGCGGTGGTCATGGCAACGGGCCTGGGCGGCGGTGTTCTCCATGGTACCCGGGCAGCCACCCATGGGGTGGCGCTACTGCGCGGCGGCGTTGCCAACATGCCTTTTGACACAAGTGCGGGCGCGCCGGGCCGGGTTACCCTCGGGCCCTCGTTTGCCTTACCGGAGTATCGACCTTGACCACCCGCCTTGCCCTTGCCGTGGCCATGACCCTCGGCCTTGCCCTGCCCGCCTATTCGGCCAGCGCCGCCGCCCCGGCCGCCGCCAATGCCCAGCAGGCCAATCCGTTCTTCGCCGACAGCCCGTTGCCGCTGCATTTCCCGCAGTTCGACAAGATCAAGGACAGCGACTTCGCCCCGGCCTTCGACGCCGGCATGGCGCAGCAGCTGAAGGAAGTGGAAGCGATCGCCAACACCAAGGCCAAGCCGACCTTCGACAACACCATCATCGCCCTGGAAAAGAGCGGTGACACCCTGGATCGCGCGACCACCGTGTTCTTCAGCCTGGTCGGTGCCGATACCAACGATACCCGCAAGAAGCTGCAGGCCGACTATTCGGCCAAGTTCGCCGCGCACAGCGATGCGATCGCGCTGAACGGCAAGCTGTTCGCACGCATCCAGGCGCTGTATGACAGCCGCAGCACCCTGGGCCTGGACGCTGAAGGCGTGCGCCTGGTCGAGAAGTACTACGACAACTACGTGCGCGCCGGCGCCAAGCTGTCCGAGGCCGACAAGACCAAGCTGAAGGAAATGAACGCCGAGCTGGCCAACCTGGGCACCAAGTTCAGCCAGAACGTGCAGTCGGAAGTAAATGCTTCGGCGATCACCGTCAACGACGTCAAGGAACTGGACGGCCTGTCCAAGGAACAGATTGCGGCCGCTGCCGAAGCCGCCAAGGCCCGTGGCCTGGACGGCAAGTACGTGATCACCCTGCTCAACACCACCGGCCAGCCGCCGCTGACCAACCTGGCCAACCGCGCCCTGCGCCAGAAGATCTACGAAGCGTCCACCACCCGCGGCAGCCGCGGCGGTGAGTTCGACAACACCGCGCTGGTCGCGCGCATCATGCAGCTGCGCGCCGACAAGGCCAAGCTGATGGGCTTTGCCAACTTCGCCGCCTACAACCTGACCAACCAGACCGCCAAGACCCCCGAAGCGGTCAATGCGATGCTGGGCAAGCTGGCCCCGGCCGCGGTGGCCAATGCCAAGCGCGAAGCCGCCGACCTGCAGGCAATGATCGACCAGGAACAGAAGGCCGCCGGCAAGCCGACCTTCAAGCTGGAGCCGTGGGACTGGGCCTTCTACAGCGAGAAGGTGCGCCAGGCCAAGTACAACTTCGACGAATCGCAGCTCAAGCCGTACTTCGAGATGAAGAATGTGCTGGAGAACGGCGTGTTCTTCGCCGCCAACCAGGAATTCGGCCTGACCTTCAAGCAGCGCACCGACCTGCCGGTCTACCACGATGACGTCACCGTCTATGACGTGTTCGATGCCGACGGCAGCCAGCTGGCGATCTTCATCTTCGACCCGTACGCACGCGCCTCCAAGCGCGGCGGTGCGTGGATGAACTCGTACGTCTCGCAGTCCAAGCTGACCGGTTTCAAGCCGGTGGTGGCCAACCACCTGAACATTCCCAAGCCGCCGGCCGGGCAGCCGACCCTGCTGACCTGGGATGAAGTGAGCACCACCTTCCACGAATTCGGCCACGCCCTGCACGGCATGTTCTCGAACGTGAAGTACCCGTACTTCTCGGGCACCGCGGTGCCGCGCGACTTCGTCGAGTTCCCCTCGCAGGTCAACGAGATGTGGGCCGACAACCCGGCCATCCTGAAGAACTACGCCAAGCACTACCAGAACGGTTCGGCGATGCCGCAGGCACTGCTGGACAAGGTGCTGGCCGCAGCCAAGTTCAACCAGGGCTTTGCCACCACCGAATACCTGGGCGCCGCCATGCTCGACCAGCGCTGGCACCAGATCGGCCCGGACCAGGTACCGGCCGCCAAGGACGTGATGGCCTTCGAGCGCGCCGCGCTGGAGAAGGACGGCATCTACTACGCGCCGGTTCCGCCGCGCTACAAGACCCCTTATTTCAGCCACATCATGGGCGGCTACTCGGCCGGCTACTACGCCTACATCTGGTCGGAAGTGCTCGACGCCAACACCCAGAAGTGGTTCCGCGACAACGGCGGCCTGACCCGCAAGAACGGCGACCACTTCCGCGCGACCCTGCTGTCCAAGGGTGGCAGCGTGGATGCGATGCAGCTGTTCCGCGATTTCGCCGGCCACGAGCCGCAGATCGAACCGCTGCTGGAAAAGCGTGGCCTGACCGGCACCGGCAACTGATCGCCGACACCGCATAGCGTGAAACGAAAACCGCCCGGGAGACCGGGCGGTTTTTTCTGGGCCAGGTCCCTCCCCTGTCCGCTCCCGCCGCTCAATGCGCCAGTGGGTCGAACCACGCTTCCCACGTTTCCGGCGACGCGGTCATCCTGCCTGCCCTGGTGAACGCCGCTTTCGCCTGCGCGCTGCACCCGGTGTTGAACAGCGCCACGCCCAGGTTGAAGACGGTATGCCGGTCCTGGCTGCCCAGTGCCAGCGCCTGCTCCAGCAGCGCCCTTGCCCGCCCATGTTCGCCGCTGTCACAGGCGACCGTGCCCAGTCCCGTCAACAGCTGCGGATGCTCCCCGTGAGCTGCTATCGCCGCCTCCAGGGTAGCTGCCGCTGCAGCCAGCGCAGTGGCCGCGTCACGCGTTCCGGCAAACGCGGCATCAACCTCGACGCGCGCACTGCGAAGGGCACGCACCGCTGCGCAAGGGTCCAAGTCATGCATGGGTGGTTGAGATCGGGAAACCATGGAGGCGTCAGCGTGGGGCCACGTAGCCGCCGGGAACCCCCTCCGGCGACAACACCAGCTGCCACAGCTGCGCATGCCGGCAGCGGAAGCTGGCCATCGATCCGGCCAGATAGAAGCGCCACATGCGCCGGAAATGCTCGTCATAACGCGCGTCCAGCCGCGGCCATGCCGCTTCCACGTTGCGCCGCCAGGCCTGCAGCGTCAGGTCGTAGTCGGTACCGAAGTTGTGCCAGTCCTCCAGCACGAAGCGCCCTTCGAACGCCCGGCTGATCTGCACCGCCGATGGCAGCATCGAATTGGGGAAGATGTAGCGGGCGATCCACGGATCGGTGCGGTGGCGCGAAATGTTGCTGCCGATGGTATGCAACATCAGCAGTCCCCGCGGCGAAAGGCAGCGCCGGGCCACGTCGAAAAAGCTGCGGTAGTTCTTGTCCCCCACGTGTTCGAACATGCCGATCGAGAAGATCGCATCGAAAGGTTCGTCAAGTTCGCGATAGTCCTGCAACCGGATCTCGATCGGCAGGCCAGCGCACAGCTCGCGGGCGAAGTCGGCCTGCTCCTGCGAGATGGTGATGCCCACGCCACTGACACCGTATCGTTCGGCGGCGAACTTCAGCGCCTCGCCCCAACCGCAGCCGATGTCCAGCACGCGTTGCCCGGGACGCAGCCCCAGCTTGCGGCACACCAGATCCAGCTTGGCTTCCTGCGCGCTATCCAGATCGTCGGCATTGCGCCAGTAACCACAGCTGTATACCAGGCGCTGGCCGAGCATCGCCTGGTACAGGTCATTGCCAAGGTCATAGTGGCGGCGGCCGACTTCGTAGCTGCCCGCCCCGGACTGCAGGTTGAACAGGCGCGCCTTCAAGGCGTCGGCCACCTCGCGCCAACCGTGCACCCGTTCGTCCAGGTGCGCCTGCATCAGGTGGTACAGGAACTCGTCGAGGACGTTGGCATCCCACCAACCGTCCATGTAGCTCTCGCCCAGGCCGAGTGAGCCGTGCGCGATGACCCGCGCGAAGAAGCGCGGGTCATGCACCTGGATATCCTGCGGCCGGGTTCCATCGATCTGGACCCCGGCCTCGCGAAGCAGGCCGGCAACCCGCTCCTGCAACCCTGTATCCACGTCACCTCCTCGTCTGCGGCTAACCGCGCGCGAACAGCTCCACGTAGTCCTTGGCCACGTGTGGCAACAACACCGAGGCCGGCACATCAGCGGTCTGGGTGCCGTCCGAGTATGGACCCACTTGGTAGGGCGGGAACACGAAGCGCAGCGCGGTGATCTGCCCCTTGTCGTCGGTCAGCGGCTGGAACTGGCTGAAATTATCGGCCTGCGGACCGGTGCCGTCGGCGATCATCCGCGAGGCATTGCGCAGCGATTCCTGCAGCTGCGACGGGTCCATGTCCTCGCCGCTGAGGCGGGTGGCCACACGCTCACGCAGCTGGTCGGCGACGAAATCGCTGATCGCTTTCCAGCCCTTGGCATCGGCCACCAGCTTGTCGGCGCTCAGCATCTGCTGCTGTGCCGGCAGCCACACGAAACGAGCAACCAGCGGTTCGCCATGGGCGCCGCCGGTGTAGCGGCTGCCGTCGGCACTGACCACCACCAGCTGCGGCGTCTCCAGCAGCTTCTCAAAGCTCAGCGACAGCTCATAGGGCATGGTCGGCTTGTCGTTGCCCAGCCCGTCCAGCGCCTGCTGCAGATCGCCGCGGGCGGAGGTGGCATAGGCCTGCAGCGCACGCGCCAGGCCCGGATAACGATCGATGCCCGGCGGGTAGCTGATGCCGACCACTTCACGTTCGTTGTTCTCGATCACATCGCGCAGATCCAACGGCGCTTCCGCTGCAGGTGCCTCGGCGGTGCCGATGGCTTCGGCCGCAGGTGCGGCATCGGTGGCCGGAGCCGCCTCGTTCTCGCGCTGGCAACCGGCCAGCAACAGCACGCCAATAGCGCCGGCCAGCACGCTGGCGTGCAGTGGCCGGTTGTTTCCAATCTTCATCGGGATCCCCTGTTCATGTTCATACATCATCGCCCGCCCTGGCTGAAGGGTGGCCCGCTGGATTCAGCCCACAAGCAGATCGTGGTACTCCTCGTGCCGCTGCAGGAAGGCCTCGGCATAGGCACATGCCGGCACCACCTTGTACTTCTGTTCACGGGCGAAACGCAGTGCGACCCGGGTCAGCTCACCGGCAATGCCGCGGCCGGCGATCGGCTCGGGCACTTCGGTATGGGTGATGACCATCCGCCTGCGCTTGATCTGGTACTCCAGCAGTGCCACCTGTCCGCGCACGCGGGCGGTGAACCGGTGGTTGACCTGATCGTGTTCGACCTCGTAAGCCAGACCGGGGGGCGTGACCGAAGCCATGGGACTGTCTCCTGCGGCGACTGCGTGGATGGTGCGCAGGCGGGCGCCATGATCGCGTGAAGCCTGAACAGGGGCAAGTCTGTGCCTGCAACGTCAGTTGTTGCCCTCAAGCTGCAGCCCGGCCGGCCGCTAACCCCTCTGCAGGGGTGCGCCAAGCTGGCATGCCCCTTGCGACAGTCGACCAAGCGATCTGCCGTGGAGGCCCGCGATGCACCCCAGCGATTCCCATTCCGATACCGATCACGCCCTGCTGGAGGGCCTGCTGCAACTGGCCGTGGAGGGGCAGACTGAAGACCAGGCGTTCCAGAGCATCGGCGAGGAAGTGTTCTCCCGCCTGCTCGATACCTACGGTCAGCAGACCCGGGCCTGACCCGGAACGGGGCCGCAGCCCCGGGGGGTCGGATCCCGTGGATCCGACCCCGGCCCCCCTCAACCGCCGCCGAGGCGGAAGGTCGGGTTGGACAGCTCGCGCAGGAAGTGACTGAAGATGCTCGGCTGCATGGCCAGCATGAAGATCACGCCGAACGCCGCACCGGCCAGGTGCGCGCTGTGGTTGATGCGATCGCCACCGCGCTTGTCCATCCAGATGCTGTAGCCGACGTAGAACGCGGCATAGACGATCGCCGGCGCCGGGATGAAGAACACCAGGATGATCGACCACGGCTTGATCAGGATGAAGGCGAACAGCACCGCCGACACCGCCCCGGACGCACCGAGGCTGAGGTAGTTCGGGTTCTTCTGGTTCTTCAGGTAGCTGGGCAGGATCGAGACCAGCAGCGCACCGACGTAGAACGCCGGATAGACCAGGTAGCTGCCGGTCAGCTGCACCATCACGCTCTCGATGAATCCCCCGAAGAAGAACAGGGTGATCATGTTGAAGATCAGGTGCGACCAGTCGGCGTGGATGAAGCCATAGGTGATCAGGCGGTCGTACTGGCGGTGGCGATCCACCGCCGGCGGCCACAGGATCAGGCGGTCGGCCAGCTTGCGGTTGTTGAACGCCATCCACGACAGGATGGCGGTGATGGCGATCAACAGCAGATTGACGGGGGTCATGTCAGGCTCAGGCGGTGCGGTAGTTGTCGACCATACGATAGCGTTTCGCATACCAACCGAAGGCCAACGCCGCGACGAAAGCAAAACCGGCGAAGAAGAACATCAGGAATGCCGCCTCGCTCAAGCCGGTACTGGCGATCTTGTGGGTGACCGTGTCATTGCGCACGGCGGCATTGGACAACAGCACCCACAGGTTGCCGATGGTGGTGGTCAGGTTCCAGAAGCTCATCACCACGCCCTTCATCGCCTGCGGTGCCTGGCTGTAGGCGAACTCCAGGCCGGTGGCCGAGACCAGCACTTCACCGAAGGTCAGCAGCGCGTACGGCAGCATCTGCCAGAAGATCGACATCGCGTTGCCACCGTCCATCACCACCTGGATGCCACCGACCACGATCCAGGCCAGGCCGCTGAAGGCGATGCCGGCGGTCATGCGGCGCAGCGCGGTCGGCTCGAAGCCGAAACGACGCAGAGCCGGGTACAGCACCAGGTTGTTGAACGGAATCAGGATCATCACCAGCAGCGGATTCAGCGCCTGCATCTGCGAGGCGGTGAACCAGCTCGGCATCTGCATCTGCTGGCCCTGCAGCACCCAGGTCGAGGCCTTCTGGTCGAACAGCGAGAAGAACGGCGTGGTCAGCGCGAAGATCACCAGCACGCGCAGCACCGAGCGCACGCCTTCCACGGCTTCGGCCGGATGCTGGCCGCGCGCGCGGTCCAGCTGCAACCAGGTGCCACCACCGACGCCCGCCAGGATCGAGACCAGCGCCAGGCACAGGCAGATCACGATGCCGAGCGAGCCGACCAGGCCGAACGAGGCCACGGCCAGTACCAGCCCGACCACGGCCATGGCCAGGCCCGGACGACCCTGGCCGGCGACGCGCGCGGTCAGCGCGGTACGCACCACATTGGCGAACGAATGCGGATCCTTCGGCGGCAGCGGCACCAGCACATAGCGCTTGCGGCCCAGCCAGAACACGAAGGTGGCGATGAACATCAGGATGCCCGGAATGCCAAAGGCCCACTGCGGGCCCCAGTTCTTCAGCACCAGCGGGATCAGCAGCGAGGCGAACAACGAGCCGAAGTTGATGATCCAGTAGAAGGCGTCGAAGACGATCTTGGCCAGGTGCTTGTTGCTCTGGTCGAACTGGTCGCCCATGAACGAGGCCACCAGCGGCTTGATGCCACCGGCACCCAGCGCGATCAGGCCCAGGCCGAGGAAGAAGCCCTCACGGCTGCCCTCGAACAACGCAAGGCACAGGTGGCCCATGCAGTAGACCAGGCTGAACCACAGGATGGTGTGGTACTTGCCGAAGAACTTGTCGGCCAGCCAGCCACCGAGCAGCGGGAAGAAATACACGCCGATCATGAAGCTGTGCATGATGTCCTTGGCTTCACCGGCACGGCCTTCCGCAGTGATTTCCTGCAGCAGCAGCGAGGTGATCAGGAACTGCACCAGGATGTTGCGCATCCCGTAGAAACTGAACCGCTCGCAGGCCTCATTGCCGATGATGTACGGGATCTGGCGCGGCATCTTTCCCTGGCCGGCGATGGGGGCGACTGCGTCGTGGCTCATCCTGTAAGGCATTCCTGCAAAACGAAAGGCGCAAGAGTACCGGAACCTGTGCGTGCGAAGCACGCTGCAGGGCTGCATGACAGCCGCGCCAAAGCATGGCAGGCATGTACGGCCCTGCCGGAAGTCACGGAACCTGCACGGCAAAAGCGTAAACTTATCGTTATGCGTCCCCTGCCCTTTGCCCGCATCCTGCCCAGTTGCCTGGCCCTCATGCTGGCCGTGCCTGCGCTGGCCCGGCCACAGGCACCGCCGGCCACAGGCCTTGCCACAGAGGTGCGGCAATTGACCGTTGCCGCGCTGGAACTGCCCAGCCGTGACGAAGGCCAGTGGAAGCAGCGCCGCGAACAGGTGCTGCAGTTGCTGACCGATCTGCAGCCGGATGTGATTTCTGTGCAGCAGGTACTGCAGCAGCAAGGGCGCAACCCGGCCTGCTGGTTGGCCAGCCGGTTGCGCTACAGCTGCGATTTCGTCACGGCCGACCCACCCAGCCAGCCGGTCCGGCATGGCAACGCAATGCTCAGCCGGCTGCCGGTCAGCGAGGACGGGGTCACCCTGCTGCATCCGCCGGGCACCTTCAGTGCCGCCGGCATGATGCGCCTGCGCCTGGGCGACAACGACGTCAACGTCTATATCGCGCGCCTGCGCCCGGATCCCGACGAGGCCAATGCCCGGCAACATCAGACCAGCGACCTGATGACCTGGATCGGGGCCACGGCCGAGGGCATGCCGAGCCTGATCGCCGGGGATTTCTCCGCCAGCACCGTCGAGCTGGTGCGCAGCACACCCGGCTTCCAGCCGGCCCGGCGCAATCCTGGCGCACCGGCGGCCAGCGGCGGCGGTGCAAGTGGCCATGGGCTGGATGTCCTGTTCCAGGTCAAGCACTTCGGCGGCATCCGCCAACAGGCGATCCTGCTGCCCGCCGATGGCGACCTGCCCGGCCTGCGTCTGGGTGTGATGGCGACGCTGCGGCTGCAGGACGTGCCCGCCACCACCGAATGAGAACCATGAGGTTACCGGCCAGCGGCCGGCACTACCGATGCGCAAACAGAAAGGCCGGGGTCTCCCCCGGCCTTTCTGCGTTCACGCAGGCGCTGCGATCAGGCGATCGCTTCCTGGTAACGACGCTCGACTTCGTTCCAGTCGATGACGTTGAAGAACGCGCCGATGTATTCCGGACGGCGGTTCTGATACTTCAGGTAGTACGCGTGTTCCCACACGTCCAGACCGAGGATGGGGGTGTTGCCTTCCATCAACGGGCTGTCCTGGTTGCCGCTGCTTTCGACCACGACCTTCTTGTCCGGGGTCACGCTCAGCCACGCCCAGCCACTGCCGAAACGGGTCAGCGCGGCCTTGGTGAAGGCATCCTTGAACTTATCGAAACCGCCCAGGTCCTTGTCGATCGCCTTGGCCACATCACCGACCGGGTTGCCACCGGCGTTCGGGGCCATCACGGTCCAGAACAGCGAGTGGTTGGCGTGGCCGCCACCGTTGTTGCGCACCGGGCCCTGCAGGTTCTCCGGCAGCGACTTCAGCTTCTTCACCAGTTCTTCGACCGGCAGGTCGGCGTACTCGGTGCCTTCCAACGCAGCGTTGACGTTGTTGATGTAGGTCTGGTGATGCTTGGTGTGATGGATTTCCATCGTCGCCGCATCGATATGCGGTTCCAGCGCGTCGTAGGCGTAGGGCAGCTTGGGCAGGGTGTAGGCCATGATGCATCTCCTGATAGCGAGGGCACCCGACGGCATCGTCGGGCGGTGCGCGGTGAATGATGGGGACAGACCGCAAGATTACCAAGGGGGATGTAAAGGAAATTGCGTCCTGCAGGTGAGCATGCCGGCAATTGTTACGCAGCGGTGACGCAGCGCGCGCCCTCATGCAGGGTGCAGCGCGCAGGCGCTACAGTGGGCGCACCACCCTCGCCCGCTCCTGCCCATGCGCAACCCCCGGCTGTTGATCACCGCCATCGCCCTGCTGCTGCTCGGCCTGGTCGTCAATCATTTCCTGCAGCGGCCGCCGCCGCCGCAGTTCGCGCCTGACCTGCAGAGCACCCCTGCCGCCAGTGCACCTGCGGTGCGCAACAACGGTAGTGACAGCGGACTGCCCGCCTTCCTGCCGGCCGAAGCCCGCCAGACCATCGCGCTGATCCAGCGCGGCGGCCCGTTCCCGCATCGCCAGGACGGCAGCACCTTCGGCAACCGCGAACAACAACTGCCACAGCGTCCGCGTGGTTACTACCGCGAGTACACCGTTGACACGCCCGGCGCAGGCAACCGCGGCGCGCGGCGCATCGTCACCGGTGGCAACCCGCCCGATGCCTGGTACTACACCGATGATCACTACGAATCGTTCCGCAGCTTCACCGTTCCGGCCTCCGGAGAACGTCCATGAGCCACGATGATTTCGGCCTCGGCCTGCATGACATCAACAATGCCGGCGTCTACGCGATCGACACCTCGGATATCAGCGCGCTGTCGGCAGCGATGCGCGATGCCGACCTGAAGGTGATCCGGATCGACCTGGATGGCGTGAGCGACAAGCGCACCCTGCTGGCGCGGCTGGCCGCCCAGCTCGATTTCCCTGCCGGCTTCGGTGGCAACTGGGATGCACTGGCCGACAACATGCGCGACCTGCAATGGCTACCGGCCAACGGGTACGCGCTGTTCCTGGCCGATGTCGATGCCCTGCGCGCGGGTACAGGCAAGGACTTCGACACTCTGCTGGACATCCTTGATGAAGTCAGCCGTGACTGGGTGGGTCGCGACGTCCCGTTCTGGGTGTTCCTGTCGCAGAGCGCGTGACCTGCTAGAGGCCGACCTCGGTCGGCATGCACGTGTAAGCGCATGGATCATCCACGCATGGCGTGGATCTACCCGGCGCAGCTGCATGCACAGTAGATCCACGCCATGGGTGGATGCGGCACCCTACCGGCTGCCGTTATCTTCCTGCAGCTCTTTCTTGAACGGGATATCCGGCGGCGGACGCGCCACGGCGGGCTGGTCCTGCATGTTCGGATCGGTGAGGCCACAGCCGCCACCGGCCTGCAGGATCGAGATCACGCAGGAAATCTTCGTGCTGGTGCCCGGCAACGGAATCTCCATCGCCTTGACGCCCTTGCGCACCCATTCGGCAAGCAGCGACTCCTGCGGCACCCAGTATTTATCGAACGAGGTGGGCGTGTAGTCGTACGGCGGTCGCTTCAGCCATTTGCCGGACTCGGCGATGCGTTCCTTGCTCCAGCCGTCGTTGGCTCCACCAGGTGCGCCACGCTCGACCTTGCCGGCTCCGTCCTGGCTGGCCACGCGCACGCTGCCGTCGGCATTGAACAGACCATCCGCCTTGCCCGCATTGGCTTGCGCGGCGCCTTGGTCGGCGCCGTCGCGATTGCGGCTGGAGTCACCCCAGTCGTCACCGCGTACAGGTGTCGCCCAGTTGCCCGGGGTCGGCGCCGGGCGTGCACCCGCCTGCGCGGCGGTGGTGCTGGTCGCCGCAGGACGCGCCACACTGGCGCGGTTCTGGGCCGCGCTGCCTGCGGGCGCTGGCGTAGACGTCGGCGCACTGCCGGCCGAGGTCGACGCTGCCGGTAGCGGAGCGGCTGCAACTTCCCGTTCGCGCACCTGCACCTCGCGCCCGGCAGGCGCACGCACGGTGGGCTCGCGCCCTGCCACGGCGGCCATGCGCACCTGCGGATCGGTCATGGCCTGCACTTCGCGTTCGCGCACCTGCACCTCACGCTGCGGCACGCGCACCTGGATGTCGGTGGTGCGCATCGGTTGTGAGGCCACCGGCGCTTCCACCGTGGCAATTTCACGCTCCTGCACCTGTACATCCACATCGCGCACGCGCGGCGCCTGCACCGCCACCTCGGGCGTGCGCACTGGCGTTGGTGTCGGCGCAGCCTGCACCGGCTGCACGCTGCGCTCGCGCACAGTCGGGACGGTGTCTCGCGGAACGATGCTGACTTCGGTTCGCGGCGGCGCCATCGGCGGCACCACGAAATCGCTGGTAGCCTGCGCCACTTCGGTGGCCTGCACCGGTGAGGGCGGTGGTGCGGCCACCGGTGCCGGCTCGACCTCGGGCGGCGGCGGCACGCTGGCGGTCGGAGACGTGGCAACGGCGGCGGATGAAGGCGCAGGTGCAGCGGGCTGCGGGCGCGGCGCAGTGGCAGCTCCCGCGTCCTGGCCTGCGGCTACGGCACCGGCTGCTGCAGCTGCAGCCACCTCGGCTCCGGCCTGGTCGCCGCCGCCTTCCTGCGCAGCACGGCCGACGAATTCAATCTGCACGCGCTCACCCTCGCTGCCCTGCTCGTCCGGCGAAGACGTGCGGATCACCGCTACCCACAGCAGCAACAGGAAGAACAACAGATGCAGCAGCGCGCTGAGCAGCGCCGAGGTCCAGCGCATCCAGCGCTGGTCGCGAGGCGCCGGATCCCAGTCCTGCCAGAACAGGCGGCGCAGGGACGCCCATGGTCCCAGCGCCGGCAATTGCCCCGGGGGGCCTGGCAGCGGTCGCGGCAGCAGCACTGCGATCACTTCGCGCGCGTGCAACGGACGTGGCAGCGGCGTCAGCGTCCGCAGCCAGATCGCCCAGCCGTACGGCAGGCCGGTGTTCTTCTCGAGGATGGGCAGTCGCTGCTGGCGCGCCAGCAGCAGGTCGATGAGTTGCTCGGCTCTGGGCAGAGGCACGCGTTGGCGATCAGGCGGCGTTGCCGCGCGGAATATACGGGGCGTGGCCGCTGTCGTGATCGGTGGCGTCACGCACGGCGGTCACTCCGGGCACACGGCCCATCAGGGTCTTCTCGATGCCCTGCTTGAGGGTGACGTCGGCCATGCCGCAACCCTGGCAGCCACCGCCGAAGCGCAGCAGCACCACGCCGTCGGCCGAGACTTCCTGCACAGCCACCTTGCCGCCATGCGAGGCGAGTTGCGGATTGACTTCGTTTTCCACCACCCAATGCACACGTTCGACCAGCGAGGCGGCATCGCCGGGCGCTTCGCCCTTGATCCGCGGCGCTTTGATCGTCAGCTGCTGGGTGCCGGCCGTACCGGGCACGATATCGATCTCCGCGCCGTCGAGCCAGCCAACGCTGGTGGCGTCGACATAGAGCGTGAAGCCATCACAGTCCACCGCCCACTCGTCGCCGAGCAGGTCGGTCGGCTCGGCGAACTCCAGCCGGGCGTCGGCACGCGGGGTTCCGGGTTCGACCGCACTCAAGCGCACGCCCATGCCGGGCACGCCCTCGCGTTCGATCAGCTTGCGGAAATGGGTCTGGGCAGTGTCGGAGATCTGGATCATCAGGCTATTCTAGCCAAGTAAGCGTCAGCCGCTCATTCGTTTTATACACCGGCCGGCGCATTGTTCAGTCAACACGAGGTGGAGGAACCCATGGCCGACCTGATTCCGCTGGCGCAGGCCCATTGCGTGCCGCGCAAAGGCAGCGACCACAAGCTGGGCGAGGCCCGCCTGGCCGAACTGTTGCCGCAGGTTCCCGGCTGGGAGCTGGCCGAGGCCGGCCTGGCGCTGGTGCGCACGTTCCGCTTCAAGGATTACTACGCCACCATGGCCTTCGTGAACGCGCTGGCCTGGATCGCCCACGGCGAGGACCATCACCCGGACCTCGGCGTCCATTACGACCGTGCCGTCGTCCGCTACTCCACCCACGACGTGGGCGGCCTGAGCGAGAACGACTTCATCTGCGCAGCGAAGACTTCGGCCCTGACGGAGCAACTGAAATGAACGTGCGATTGCTGAGCCTGTCCCTGCTTGCCGCGACCACCCTGGCCGGCTGCGGCACCTCCGAGCCGCCGGCAGCCCCGGCCGCGGCCCCCACCGAAGTGGCTGCCGTAAAGACCCCGCCACCGCAATACCCGCTGGAACTGGCCTGTACCGGCGTGGGCGGCACCAGCACCTTCAAAGTGGTGATCGGCACCGACGGCAAGCCCAGCGAGGTCACCCTGCTGACCGGCGCGGGCAACCCGCAGCTGGACGATCTGGCCAAGACCGCCGTGCAGGGCTGGCAGTTCAAGGCCGCCACCCGCAATGGCGAGGCCGTGCCGGCCACGATCCAGGTGCCGGTCAGCTTCAACCCGCCGCAGCCGAAGCCGGACCAGTGCTTCGCCATCGAAGAGAACCTGCGCCGCGGCGGTTGATCGCCTGCCGCTGACGAGGCCAGCCGACGCCCGCCTCGCCTTTGCCGCCCCGGCCCGTGCCGGGGCGATTGCTTGATGACAAGGAACGCGTCGGAACATGCTGCAGATCCCCCCCGAAAACATCTGGATCGCCCTGGCGGTCACCCTCGCTGCGGGCCTGGCCACCGCCATCGGCAGCCTGCTGGTGCTGTTCTCGCGGCGCCCGAACCCGCGCCTGCTGGCCTTCGGCCTGGCCTTTGCCGGCGGCGCGATGGTGTACGTCTCGCTGTCGGAGATCCTCAACAAATCCATCGCCTCGTTCGCGCTGGCCTATGGTGAGCGCACCGGTTTCACCTACGGCACCCTCGCCTTCCTGCTGGGTGTAGTGGTGATCGTGTTGATCGACCACTTCATTCCCAACCCGCATGACAGCCTGGACAAGCAGGACCCGGCCTTCCGCGAGAACAGCCGCGAATACCTGAAACGGGTCGCCCTGCTGACCTCGGTGGCGATCACCGCGCACAACTTCCCGGAGGGGCTGGCCACCTTCTTCGCGACGCTGGAGAGCCCGTCGGTGGGCATGCCACTGGCCTTCGCCATCGCCATCCACAACATTCCCGAGGGCATCGCCATTGCAGTGCCGGTGTACTTCGCCACGCAGAACAAGTTCTACGCGTTCGCCGCCAGCCTGCTGTCCGGCCTGGCCGAACCGGTCGGCGCAGCGATCGGCTATGTACTGCTGTCCGGCTCCCTGTCCCACGCCACATTCGGCTGGGTGTTCGGCCTGATCGCGGGGGTAATGGTGTTCCTGGCGCTGGACGAGCTGCTGCCGGCGGCCAAGCGCTACGCCAAGGGGCACGAGACGGTGTACGGCCTGGTGGCGGGCATGGGCACGCTGGCGATCAGCCTGGTGCTGTTCAAGTGGTGAAGGGTGTCCGGCCAACGGGCTGAGCCCCCTCGCGGCTGACGGAGCGAGATTCTGCGGCTGGGCCGGGCGAGGTGGGTTTGCGGGGGACGCCGTAAACCCATCCGGACCGACCAAAACCGGAATCCCGCTTTGGACGCCAGCCGCGAGGGGGCTCCGCCGGTTGGCCAGTCAGCCCCCGCAGGGGCTACTTCAGCCTGTCCAGCGCCTCGACCAGCTCATCCGCCAGCGGCGCGTTCAGCACATATGGGCTCTTGCCGTCGTCCAGCGCGAACTCCAGCGACGCAGCATGCAGGAACAGGCGCTTCAGCCCGATCTGCTCACGAAGCCGCTTGTTGACTGCAGGATCGCCGTATTTGTCGTCTCCGGCCACCGGATGCCCCAGATGCTGGGCATGCACGCGGATCTGGTGAGTGCGGCCGGTTTCGATGCGTACCTCGCAGTAGGAATGGCCACCCTTGCGCTCCAGCACCCGGAAATGGCTGATGGATTCCTTGCCGATCGCATTGACCTGCACATGGCGCTCGCCGCCCTGGCGCAGGCCTACGTGCAACGGCGCATCGACCGTCATCACACCGTCCGGCATGCGCCCGGCAAGCAGGGTCAGGTAGCGCTTGCGGATGCCGGAGCCGTGGTCTTCACGCAGCAGCGCCTGCAGCTCGCTCAGCGCCGAACGCTTCTTGGCCACGATCAACAGGCCCGAGGTGTCACGGTCCAGCCGGTGGACCAGCTCCAGGGTCTGCCCGGGCCGCAGGGCACGCAGGGTCTCGATGGCGCCGAAGCTGATGCCGCTGCCGCCATGGCTGGCGACGCCGGTCGGCTTGTTCAGCGCCAGCAGGCGGGCGTCTTCGAAGACGATGGCCTGCTCCAGCCGACGCATGAATGCCTCGGGCGGACCCGCCTTGTCTCCTTCTTCAGTGAGACGAACGGGCGGTATCCGCACTTCGTCGCCGGCCTCCAGCTTGCGCTCGGCCTTGGCGCGGCCGCCATTGACGCGCACCTGGCCGCTGCGGACCAGCTTGTAGACCAGGCTGCGCGGGGCACCCTTGAGCTGGCCGAGCAGGAAATTGTCCAGGCGCTGGCCGGCGCGGTCGGCCGGAACGGTGATCATGCGCACGGAAGGCTTGTCGCCGGCCGGCTTGGTGGGGTCTTGTGCAGTCATCAGCCTGTTTATTCTGTTACACTCGGGGGGCGAGATAAGGGATTGATTTCGTTGGAAGTTACTCAGGGCCAGAAGCCCCGCTTCCGACGAATCCGGCACAGTGCGCGACCACCGCCCGCGGGGCGGCCATGTTAGCGGCTCGCCGGCGTTCCCGGCCATCGCCGATTGCCTGACACGCAGTCGCGCTGAACATGTCCCGTGCGGCGCTCCAGCCTGGCTGACAGCTGCCTCCGGCCCTGCAACACCCAAAACCAGAAAATTGAAGCGCTCCCGCGGCCTGCCGTGGTGTCGTAGCGCTGGAAACCCAAGCCGCCCTCCCCGCGCTTGCGCGAATGGGCGGCGAGCCGTGTCCAGAGGCGAAACTCCATGGCGTTCCGCGCGGTAGCCGCTTGCGAGGAACGCAACAATGAAGCGAATGCTGATCAACGCCACGCAGGCTGAAGAGCTGCGTGTTGCCATCGTGGATGGCCAGTCGTTGTATGACATCGACATCGAGCAGCCGTCCAAGGAACAGAAGAAGTCCAACATCTACAAGGGCCGGATCTTCCGCAT
This sequence comes from Stenotrophomonas sp. G106K1, assembly GCF_037969685.1. NCBI lineage: Bacteria > Pseudomonadati > Pseudomonadota > Gammaproteobacteria > Lysobacterales > Lysobacteraceae > Stenotrophomonas > Stenotrophomonas sp. G106K1. Next base: position 52,880 of record NZ_JBBPFR010000009.1, read on the forward strand.
CGAGCCCTCGCTGGAAGCGGCCTTCGTTGAATACGGTGGCGGCCGCCACGGCTTCCTGCCGCTGAAGGAAATCTCCCGCGATTACTTCCAGGCCGGTGTCGACCACAACAAGGCCGGCATCCGCGAGCTGCTGAGGGAAGGCCAGGAAATCGTCGTCCAGGTGGACAAGGAAGAACGTGGCAACAAGGGCGCTGCCCTGACCACGTTCATCTCCCTGGCCGGCCGCTACATGGTGCTGATGCCGAATTCGCCCAGCGCCGGCGGTGTTTCCCGTCGCATCGAGGGTGAAGACCGGGCCGCCCTGAAGGACGCCCTGGACAAGCTGAACATCCCCGACGAAATGGGCGTCATCATCCGTACCGCCGGCGTCGGCCGCGATGCGGAAGAGCTGCAGTGGGATCTGGATTACCTGCTGAACGTATGGCGCGCCATCGCCGAAGCCGCACTGAGCAAGCCGGCCCCGTTCCTGATCTACCAGGAATCGCGCCTGATCGTGCGCGCCCTGCGTGACTACCTGCGCGCCGACATCGGCGAGATCCTGGTGGACACCGAGGAGATGTACGAGCACGCCAAGGAGTTCATGCAGCAGGTGATGCCGCAGACCCTGCGCAAGCTCAAGCATTACAAGGACGACATCCCGCTGTTCAACCGCTTCCAGATCGAATCGCAGATCGAAGGCGCCTACGAGCGCAACGTGCGCCTGCCGTCGGGTGGCTCGATCGTGGTCGACCAGACCGAAGCGCTGACGGCCGTCGACGTCAACTCCTCGCGCGCCACCAAGGGCAGCGACATCGAGGACACCGCGTTCCAGACCAACCTGGAAGCGGCCGAGGAAGTGGCCCGCCAGCTGCGCCTGCGCGATCTCGGCGGCCTGGTGGTGATCGACTTCATCGACATGGCCTCCAACAAGCACCAGCGCGAGGTCGAGAACCGCCTGGCGAACGCGCTGAAGTACGACCGTGCACGCGTGCAGGTCGGCCGCATCTCGCGCTTCGGCCTGCTGGAAATGAGCCGCCAGCGCCTGCGCCCGAGCCTGGGCGAGTCCAGCCAGATCGTCTGCCCGCGTTGCGACGGCCATGGCCGCATGCGCAGCGTCGAGTCGCTGTCGCTGTCGATCATCCGCGTCGCTGAAGAGCATGCGATGAAGGAGAACACCGGGCAGGTGCTGGTACAGGCCCCGGTGGAGATCGCCAATTACCTGCTGAACGAGAAGCGAGGCGCGCTGGGCGAAATCGAGAAGCGCCACGAGGCGCCGATCGTGATCGTTGCCGACGAGCAGCTGCACACCCCGCATTACACCGTCACCCGTCTGCGCGACAACGAACTGGGCGAGGAAAGCGGCAAGCCAAGCTACCAGCGCGGTACCCCACGCAAGCTGCCGGTACATGCGCTGACCAAGGGCCAGCTGAACATCCCGCCGCCGATGGTGACCCAGGTCAAGCACAACTCGCCCGCCCCGGTGCGCGAGGAAGTGGAACCGGTCGCCGCCCCGGCCCCGGCACCGGTGGCCGCAGTGGCTCCGGCTGCCGCCGCCAGCGGTGGCGTCGTCGGCTGGCTGAAGCGCATCTTTGGCGGCGAGCCCGCTCCTGCACCGGCCCCGGCTCCGGCCGCGCGCCAGCCGCAGCAGGATGGCGGCCGTCGTGACCGCAACAAGGATCGCAACAAGGACCGCAAGGACCGTCGCGATGACAGCCGTGGCAACGGCGGCAATGGCAATGCGCAGCTGCAGAAGGACGGCGGCAACCGCAAGGACCGCGGTGAGCAGCGCAAGGATGGCCGCCAGGGCGGCAACGGCGGCAACCCGGCCAATGGCAATGGCAATGGCCAACAGCAGCCGCAGCAGCAGGGCAAGCAGAAGGATGCCCAGCCGCAGCAGCAGAACAAGCCGCGCAACGAACAGGGCCAGGGCCAGCAGCAGCCGAAGCTGAAGCAGCCGAAGCAGCCGCGTCCGCAGGACGCTGACAAGCCGGCCGAGAAGCCGCAGCGTGCCGCTGCCGAAGCCCCGGCTGATGTGGTGACCGCAGCTGCAGCCGTGGCTGCCACGACTGCAGTTGTGACCACGGTTGCAGCGCAGGAAGAGAAGGCACTGGCACCCGCTGTTGCCACTGAAAACGTGGTCGGCACTGTCGCGGCCGTGGATACCGTCGCGTCGACCGATGCCGAGGTCGTGGTTGCGACCGGGGCTGTCGAAGACGCAACGACTGATGCAGCGGGCGATCAGACCGGCGAAGGCGCAACCCGCCGTCGTCGCGGCCGTCGCGGTGGTCGTCGTCGTCGTCGCGGTGGCGCCGAGAACGCCGCAGGCGGCGACGTGCTGGGCGATGACCTGGACGATGGCGATGATGCCGAGGGCGACGACAACGATTCCGTCGAGCACAGCGCCCAGGCTTCGGTGAACGCCCCGGTTGCCGCCGTGCAGCCGTCGCGTTCGCAGCCGGAATTCGATTTCGATGACGAAGTCGAGCCGGCCGCCGCTGATGCCGGCAAGCCGGCACGTGCACCGGTTGCGGTAGCCGCCGCAGTTGCTCCGGTCGCTGCCGTCAGCAGCGCCGTGGTCGAAGCAGCCGCTCCGGTGGCAGCCACGGTGCAGACCCCGGCTCCGGTGGAAGCCGTCGCCAAGGTCGAACCGACCCCATCGCCGGTGCAGACCAGCATGCTGGATGCCATCGACGCGGCGACGCCCGTGCAGCCCGCACCTGAAGCGGCTCCGGTGATCGAGGCGAAGCCGCCGGTGGTCGAGACCGCTACCGTGGTCGAAGCAGCCCCGGTCGCTGAACCGACCGCGGTAGTCGAAGCCGCACCGGTAGCCGAGCCGAAGCCGGTGGTGGCTGACGTTGCGCCGGTGGTGGAAGCTGCTCCGGTGGTCGAACCAAAGGCCGAGGTTGAAGTCGCCCCGGTCGTCGAGCAGCCGGCAACCCCGGTGGCTGTCGAAGCCGCACCGGTGGAAACCGCTGCACCGGTCGCCGATCCGGTCGTTCCGGCGGCGGTCGACCCGATCGCCGATGGCCATGCCGACGCTGCCGCACAGGCCGCCGACGCGCAGGCTTCGGAAGAAGACGAGGACGCCGGCAAGCGCACGCCGCCTGCCGCCTGATCGATTGTTGATCGGCAACAACGAAACGGCGGGGATCGATGATCCCCGCCGTTTTTTGTGCGTCTGGCGCCCACCGTCCCCTGCTATCAAGAGGGCACGCTCTGGTAGAAGCCAACCTTGGTTGGCGCCGTAGGTTTGATGCACGCGGCAGCGCCTGTGCCAACCAAGGTTGGCCTCTACCGCGGCGTGCGTCAGTTTGCCGGCGCGAACTGCAGCCGGGTCCACACCCCGTAGTGATCCGACGCCCAACGACCGCCGTCATCCGGCTGGTCGAACAGGATCTTCGCTTCGCGCGCGACCATCTCGTCCTGCTGGAAGAAGATGTGGTCGATGCGCGACGGTGCCTGGTAGTAGTGTCGGTTGAGCGTACTGACACCGGCCAGGTCGGTGTTGACGTGCACGCTGCCGTAGCTGTCGCCGTAGTGGCTGCGCAGCTCGCTCAGATCGCCGGCATCGACCAGTGCATTGAAGTCGCCGGCAATCACCACCGGCGCACCCGCAGCGCTGCCGTCAATGAAACGCAGCAGATCTTCGACCTGGCTGCGGCGGATGCGCTGGCCGGTGTCGTCACTGCGCTCGTTGAGATGGGTGGCATAGACATTGACCGGCTTGCCGTCCACGTCGATGCGCAGATGGGCCACGGTGCGGTAGTCGTCCAGCGGCAGCAGCAGGTGCTCGCCACGGGCCAGGATCGGGCGCCGGGTCAACAGCGCATTGCCATACCGCTTGGGCGCTCCCACCGGATCGGTGGACACGAATACGTAGCGGTAGCCGAGCTGGCTGGCCAACCACTGCGCCTGGTTTCGCACGTTGCGCTTCTGGATCACTTCCTGCAGCGCGATGGCATCGGGCTGCAGGCGCTTTAGCTCAGCCACGATCGTGCGACGGCGGCTGGGCCAGTCCTCGCGGTCATGGTGCAGGTTGAACGTCACCATGCTCATGCCGGGCTCGCTGACGGCCGCCGCGTTCGCCGCGGCGACCGGCGCAGCGGCTGAGGCCAGCCCCGGCAGGGCCAGCACGATCGCCAGCCCCAGCACGCAGAGACTGCGGCCGATCCCGATCGGTTGACGCATGGTTACTGCCCTTTGCGTTCGGCGCGGCGCACTGCACTGGGCACGTCGATCTCGACCCGTGCCGGCAACTGGTGCACATGCAGCTCGTTGTTGATCCATTCCACCGTCTCGCCATTGACCGTCGCCTGGCCGGGTTCGCCTGCATACGGCCATGGCAGCACCACGCCGCCGGCAGGTGGCACCAGGCCGGGCTGCACCTCCAGCACCAGCTGCTTGTCACTGCGCTGCAGGCGATAGTTGAGCTGCCCCTGCGGCGTGCGCAGGCCCTGCACGGCGATGCCCTCGCCCTGCAGCCAGGACACCGGGATACCCGCAGCAAGCACCAGCGCCTCGTCCGCATCGCGGTTGTAGGCGAACATGTCCAGCGCCGAGCGGACGAAGTCCGATGCCACCCATGCATGCGGCAGGTCACCCACGAAGAACGGCTTGCGCGGCGTACGCGAGACCACCTCGGCCCACTGGTTCCAGGCCTGCGGCGCGCGATCCTTGAAGAAGAACTCGGTGGCCTGCCAGGCGCGATCGCGCCAGCCCAGGCGCACGAACGCGGCGACGTTGCGCCATTCGTACGGCGTGTAATCCTTCCATTCGCGCTTGCCATCGCGGCGCGCGACGAATTCGTTCCAGTAGCGCTGGAAGGTTGCGTCCAGCGCCTCCTGCGGCAACCGCCCCTGCTCGCCGCCTGGTGCCAACGCGATCGTGGTGGAGGTCGCGTCGAAGTCACCCAGCTCGGCCGAACCCGGCAGGTAGTCGATGCGATGCTGCTGCATGGCCGCCAGCAGCGAGGCCTGCAGGTCGTCACGGAACTGATCGCGCGATTCGCTGATCTGCATCGCCTCGACCTTGCCCAGCTGCGCCGCCAGCTGCGCGGCGTCCTTGTAACCCCGCAGCGCCCAGAAGTTGTCCCAGTACGAATGCATCGGCTTGGCCGAATAACCCTCGTGGCTGATCGAGGCCGGCATCATCCCGTAGAAGGCAGGATTGCGCGCACGGTTCTCCTCGGTGCGCTCGCTGCCGCGCAGTTGTTCCATGTAGCTGTAGGCGCCCAGCACGTGCGGCCACATCTGCTCCAGGAAGGCAGTGTCACCAGTGTAACGGCCGTATTCGGCGATGTTGTAGATCAGCTCACCGTGGCTGTCGTTCTCCGGCACCGGATCGCTGCCACGCGCATCGACGCAGCACGGCACCTTGCCGTTTTCAAACTGATAGGGCGCATACCAGGTCACGTAGTCGCGCACCGCATCGCTGCGGCCCATCCGCAGCAGGCCTTCGGAGATCATCGCGCCATCTCGGATCCAGCTGCGCGCGTATGAGCGCGTACCTGGCTGCAGACGCGGGCCGACCCGTGAGATCAGCATGTGTGCCACCGCCGTGCGCAGGGTTTCCACCAGCGGTTGGCCGGCAGCCGGCACCTGCAGGGTCACCACGCCCAGCTTGTCGCGCCACATTGCCGCGACCTGCTGCTGCGCCTTGGCTACGTCCAGTGCCTGCGGGGCCCAGCTGCCGGTCTGTGGCAGCACGATCGCCACCTCGCGGCTCTGCCCGGGTTCGAGCTTGATCGTGTACAGCAGCGCGCCGGACGCCATGCCGGTCGGATCCTTCACGGCGGTGGTGCCGGGCAGCTTGCCGCTGGCCAGGTGCATCGCATCCAGCTTGCCGTCGAAGCTGCTGGCAAAGCGCGCATCCGGCACCTGCAGGGGATACATCCGCGGTTCGCCATTGATGCGCACCAGCTGTTCGCCCACGTCCAGGCTGTCGATGCGGCTGAAGCCGCCCACCGTGTTGAGGAACTGGGTGGGCGGATTGACCTGCCACGGGCGGATCGCCAGTGCCAGGGTGTATTCGTGCGCGACCTTGTCCGGGTTGCTCAAGCGGTAGCGCCCGATCAGCTGGGCGCGTTCGGGCGTGCCCTGCACGAAGCTGGTCACCGACAGGCCGGCCTTCTCGTGCACCCAGTCGACCGTGGCGATCGGCAGGTAGCGATCCTGCAGCGACTGGGTGATGGCAACGTCGGCCCAATCCAGCAGCTTGCCGTCGAGGCGGATGAACGGCTCGATGCTGAAGCTGCCCTTGGCCGGCTCCAGCGCGCCGTCCTCACTGATCAGCGCCTGTTCCTGGCCACCGTCCAGGCCAAGCAGGGTCCAGTACGGCTGCTCGCCGACATAAGCACGCGGCAACGCGCCACGCGGCAGGTCGGCCGCCACCGAGGACAGGAAGGCATTGGGAGTGGCAGCGAACGCCAGCGGCTTCAGGGTGATGTCGCGAATGCCGTAGCGCCAGTTCGGCCCGCCCTGCAGGTCGAAACGGACGTACCGCGCATCGGTGTCGGGCAGTGCCAGCCAGTCGCGGCCTCCGGCACCGGCGGTCACTTCGCGCACGGTACGCCAGTCACGGCCATCCTCGGAGGTACGTACGGTGTAGCGGTTCGCTTCCAGGCCGGGCAGCCAGTCGATCACCGCACCGCCGATCTCGCGGCTCTTGTGCAGGTCCAGGCCGATGGTCTGCTGCTTGACCCCGCCACTGATCCAGAAGGTGTCGGACTTGCCGTCGATCATCCGGTCCTGCAGCGCGGTTGCGGTATCGGCGATCACCGAGGGCCGCAGCGCCGAATCATCCTGCGCGGGCAGGCCCTGCAGGGTCAGCTTGTCGAAGCACACGGTACCGCGGCCGCCGACCTTGCTGTAAATCGTGAATTCCATCGACGCACTGCGCGCCATGTCCTTCTCTGGCGATGGCCCCCAGGCCTTGTCGATCTGCCGGCGGCGGTACTCCACCGGCGTCCACGCCTTGGGGAAGGCATAACCGGGGCGATTGACCCACCACACGTTGTCGCCGCTGGCGTCGATCAGCTTGAACTGCAGGTCATTGGCCGGCGAATCACCGCGCAGCTGGAAGCCGAAGCGGTAGTTGGCCGGGTACTCGATGTTCAGCGGGCGACGGATGCCGACGTAACCGGAGACCTCGTGGAAGTCGTAGTCCAGGCACAGCGCGCGGCCACCGCCGGCACCACTGACCGGCCGCAGCGAGCCGCTGACCTGGTCGGACAACACCAGCTTCCAGGCGCTGATGTCGTCGAAATCATCCAGCACCTTCGGCGCGGGGAGCGCCGGTGGTGCGGCGATCGCCAGGGAAGACCACAACAGGCCCAGTCCAACGGCGATCGCACGCATCATCCCTTCACACTCCCCAGCAACAGTCCTTGGATGTAGTACCGCTGCAGCACCAGGAACAGCGCCAGCACCGGAACCACGGTGACCACTGCGCCAGCCATCATCATTTCCACGTCCATGATGTGTTCGCGCGAGAGGGTGGCCAGCGCCACCGGCAAAGTGTAGTGCTCCTGGTCGGTCAACACGATCAGCGGCCACATGAAATCGTTCCAGGCGCCCATGAAGGTGAAGATCGCCAGCGTCACCAGCACCGGCTTCAGCATCGGCAGCACGATCTGGAAGAAGATCCGCAGCTCCCCTGCCCCGTCGATGCGCGCCGCTTCCAGCAGCTCATCGGGAATCGAGCGGGCGTACTGGCGCACCAGGAAGATGCCGAACACGCTGGCCAGCGCCGGCACGATCACGCCGCCGAAACTGTTGACCAGGCCCAGCTGCTTCATCAACAGGAACAGCGGCAGCATCGCCACCTGTGCCGGGATCACCAGCGCCGCCATCAGCACCTGGAACAGGCGCTCACGGCCGGCGAACTGCAGCTTGGCGAAAGCGTAGCCGGCCATCGTGTTGAGCAGCAGCGAACCGAGGGTGATCGCCAGCGACACCAGCAGGCTGTTGGCGAAGTTGCCGCCCATGCCGGTGCGCGCGAACAGCTCGGTGTAATTGTGCGTGGTGATGCTGGACGGCAGCAGCGGCGGCGGGAAGTGGGTGGCCTCACCCTGCGGCATGAACGAGACCGAGAGCATCCACAGCAACGGTGCCAGGCTGACCAGGGCCAGCACCAGCAGCGCGCCGTTGATCATCCACGGGTGCCAGCGTGACTGGCCGATTTCACGACTCATACCAACTGCCTCTTGCGGCCAAAGCGCAGCATCACGGTGGTCACCGCCAGGATGATCAGGAACAGCAGGAACGCCACAGCCGAGGCGCGTCCCAGGTTCCACCACTTGAAGCCTTCCTCGAACATGAAATACAGCACGCTGACGGTGCTCTGCAGTGGGTCGCCGCGGGTCATCACATAGGGTTCGGCGAACAGCTGGAAGTAACCGGATACGGTGATCACCCCGACCACCAGCAGCACCGGGCCGAGCATCGGCAGGGTGATGTGCAGGAACTGCTTCCAGCGCGAGGCGCCGTCGATGCGCGCGGCCTCGTACAGGTCATGCGGGATCGCCTGCAGGCCGGCCAGGAAGATCACCATGTTGTAGCCGAAGTTCTTCCACACCGCGAACAGCATGATGGTCGGCATCGCCCAGTTGGGATCGCCCAGCCAGTCGATCGGGCTGATGCCAAGATGGCCCAGGCCGTAGTTCACCAGGCCATAGCTGGTGTGGAACAGGTAGCGCCAGATCACCGCCACCGCCACCAGCGTGGTCACCACCGGGGCGAACAGCGCGGTGCGGAACAGCGCCTTGAAGCGCGCGGCCGGGGCATTGAGCAGCATCGCCGCGCCCAGCGATACACCGATCGACAACGGCACACCGATCACCACGAAATAGGTGGTGTTCCACAGCGACTTCCAGAACATCGGGGTCTGCAGCAGGTCGATGTAGTTGCCAAGACCCACGAAGCGCAGGTTGCTGCTGTCGGCCAGCGCATACAGGTCGAAGTCGGTCACGCTCAGCGCCAGCGCCGAAGCCACCGGCAGGCCGAAGAACACACCAAGCACGATCAGCGAGGGGCCGGCGAAGATCCAGCCGGCAAGGGAAGAACGTTTCATTGCGGGCTCCCGGCCGCGACTGCACTGGTCGAACCCGAGGGGGGTGCGCTGCGCTGCAGGCGTTGTTGTTCATGCATCCAGCGACGCTTGGCCAGCACCTTGTCCACGCGCTGGTCCAGTTCGGCCACGGCCTTGTCCTGCGGCAGGCCGCCACGCACCACCTGTTCGGTGACGATGCGCATTTCCTGCACGATGCGCTCCCATTCGAGCACCTTCGGGGTCGGCTTGACCCGCTCCAGCTGGTCGCGGAAGGCGGCGGCAAGCGGATCGTTGGCCAGCGACGGCGCGTTCCACGTGCTGCGCCGCGGCGGCAGGTCGCCGATGATCGCGTGGAAGCGCGCCTGGATTGCCGGCCGCGACAGGAACTCGATCAACTTCCAGGACGCTTCCTTTTGCTGCGACTTGCGGAAGATCACCAGGCTGGTGCCCCCGGCGATGCCCGCGCCCGGCCCCTCCGGACCCGGCAGCGCGGCCGTGCCCCACTGCCCTTCCAGTTCCTTCGGCTGCAGCTTCTTGAACTCGCGGATGTTCCAGGGGCCGGAGATGTAGAACACGTTGAAGCCGCGGAAGAATTCATCCCAGACGTTGGAGATCTGCGTCTCGGACATCTTCGGCGCCCAGCCCTGCTCGAACATGTTGGCGTAGAAACCGAGCGTGCGACGGAAGCCGGGGCTGGAGAAATTGCCACGGGTGTCATCGTCGCGCAGCAGCGGATCGGGCTGCTGCAGGGCCAGCGACAGCTGCTGCTCGAACTCGTTGATCGGCATCAGCACCGCATAGCGGTTCGGGCCCTGCATGCGCTTGATCGCAGCCATCTGCTCGTTCCATTCCGCCCAGGTGCGCGGCGGGTGGTCGAAGCCGGCCTTGGCCAACAGGTCCTTGCGGTAGTAGATCAGGCGGGTATCGACGTACCACGGCACGCCGACCAGCTCGTCGTGGATCACGTTGGTATCCCAGATGCCCTGGAAATAATCCTTCGGATCGACCACGGTCGAGCGCTGCACGAACGGCTGCAGCGGCGTCAGCGCATTGAGTTCGGCGAATTCGGGCACCCAGGTGTTGCCGAGCTGGCATACGTCGGGCAGGCCATCGGCAGCGAACGCGGTCAGCAGCTTTTCGTGCGCGGCCGTCCACGGGATGTTCTGCACATCGACCTTGATGCCGGGGTTCTCCGCTTCGAATTCGTGGATCAGCTCGCTGACCACTTCGGCCTCGCGGCCCATCGCCCAGAAGCGCACGGTGGTGGTGCCCTGCTCCTGGCGGGCACAGCCGGCGATGGCCAGCGCGGCCAGTGCAGGCAATGCCCAGCGTCGCAGGCGGTGTTTCCAGTCGTGCACCTTGTTACTTCCCCTGGCCGGTGTTGCGGTTGGCATTGTTTTTCTGTTCCTGCGCGGCGGCCGCACGTGATTCGGCGATACCGACCGCACGTGCCGCCGCGGCCTTCTCATCCTTCTGCAGCTCCAGCGGCTGGAAGGAACCTTCCGGTGCCAGCCAGCCACCACTGAAGCCCGCCCGTTCCAGGCCCTTGCGGATGTACGGGTTCTTCTTCATCACATCCCAGACGAAGTCGTTGCGGTAGTTGGCGATCATGGTCAGGATCGGGCCCTGGTCGATGGCGATGTAGTCGCTGGCGACCCAGCCGCGATCGGGCACCACGCGCCCGGTCTTGATCGGGATGTCGTAGTTGAAACTGGGATTGAACGAATCCAGGAAGCCATAGCTGGAGTAGATGTAGTCGCCGTAGCGCTTGTGCATCTCCAGCGTGGCCGGAATCACTTCCTCGGGCGCGAACACGACCGAGGAGATCGCCGCGGTTGGCGCGATCGTGCCGTCATCGAAATTTTCGCGCAGGCCTGCGCCGCGCGAAGAGTAATGGCGGAACTGGCGCTGCTCGCCGCGGTATTCCTGGGTGGTGTTCTGCGGACCATCACTGGCGGTCAGGCCCCACACGTTCTCGCTATATTCCTTCCAGTTCATCGGATTGGCGATGGCGTACTCACGCTGGGCCAGCGCCGCCGAACGGCTGTTGAGGAAGTAGGTGCTGCCACGCTCGCGCATGTACGCATCCTGGATATCGCGGAAGTCGATCCAGACATGGCTGTACTGGTGGCCGAACAGCGGGCCGAAGGACAGGTATTCCTGGCCCTGGTAGACGCCCCAGTCGTTGTCGTAGGTGCGCGTCCACACCGTCCACGCATCCGGGCTGACCGGATGGCTGGGCGAGCCCAGGGCGAGGATGTAGACCATCATCGCCTCGTTGTAGCCCATCCAGTCATGGTCGATGAAGCCGTTCTCGGGGAACCAGCCCATCGAGATCAGCGGCGCACGCTGCTGCAGCCACGGCCAGTCGACCTGCTTGTACAGGGTGTCGGCAATCTGCCGGATTTCCTTCTCGCGCGGATCGTCGCCGTCGTAGTACGACTGCGCGAACAGCACGCCCATCATCAGCAGCGCGGTATCCACCGAGGACAGTTCCACCCAGCTGTCGTAGCGGCGACCTTCCTGCATGTCCAGGAAGTGGTAGTAGAAGCCCTTGTAGCCGGCCTTGCCGGTACGCTGCGGGCCCATCGGCACATCGCGGAAGAACTTCAGGGTAGTCAGGGTGCGGTCGATCGCCTGGTTGCGACTGATCCAGCCGTTCTCGATGCCGATCGGATAGGCGGTCAGGGCGAAGCCGACCGAGGCGATGCTGGCGAACGGCCGCGACGGATAGCGGTCCGGGGTCAGGCCGTTGATCTCGTTGGTGGTATCCCAGAAGAACTGGAAGGTGCGGCGCTCGATGTCATCAAACAGCGGCGGCAGCTCCGGCTTCATCGGCCGCGGCGGTGCGTCGGCCTCGATCAGGATCACCGGCGGGCGCGGCTTGGCAGGCTCCTGCTGGGCCGGTTTGCAGGCGGCGATGGCCAGGGTCATCGCAGCGGCGGTCATCAGGTGGCGTGCCTGCATGGCGCGGTTCCTCCGGTGGGCTGATCGATGAAAGAGCATAACGTCCAATGACCTGAAATCGTTTACAAAGTGCGGTCTTAAAAAACCACGAAAACGTGGTTGATGACACCGCGGTCATTGCCCACGCCATTGCCCCCTGCCCGGCAATGACATGGGCAATGGACCGACCCGAAGGCCGGCCATTGCCGTTGAAACCGGAGCCTTCGGCGAACCGATGGCTCCGTACTGCATCAACTTCCTGCAATCAGAAGCGGAAGCCCACTTCGGCCTTGACCTGACGCGGCGTACCGATGATGTCGCCGGTCTCGTTGTAGCTGGCCTGCAGCTTGCCGTTGCTCTTGACGTAGTTGTAGGTGGAGAAGTTGTCGAAGTTGAACACGTTGATGATGTCGATACGCGCGTACAGCTCGGTATCGCCCGCCAGCTTGAACGTCTTGGTCGCCTGCAGGTCGACCGAACGGTAGCCGAAGATCTTGCCGCCCAGCAGGAACTTGCCATTGGCGTTGGGCACAGCCGCCTGCGGAGTCGGCAGGTTGTAGCCACTGGCCTGCGGCACCGGGTACCAGTCATTGACGGCGGTCGGGGTGGCCAGGGTGATCTTGCCACCGAAGGTGATGCCCCAGAAGCCCGCGTACGAACCGGTGACCACCAGGCGGTGGCGCGGCGCGCCGTTGGAACGGATGGTCGGGTAATCCTCGATCAGGCCGCGGTCGAAGGCGTACTTCTCATTGATATCGCGGTTGTGGCGCGCGGTCGTCCAGGTATAGGCGATCGAGGTGCCCCAGCCGCTTTCCTTGGTGAACGGCTTCTGCGCCGACAGCAGGATCTGGGTCGCACGGGTCTTGATGCCCTGCTGGCCGATGATCAGGCTGCCGAAGCCCGGCACGTTGCAGCTCCAGGCCTGGCTCAGGCCCGGCTCGGTGCCTCCGCACAGGCGCGGATCATCGAAGAACTGGCCGGTCGGGTAACGGTTGCCCAGGGTGAAGGCGAAGCCGTCGTAGCTCAGGGTACGGGCAATGGTGGCGTCGGTCAGCCAGTCACCGATCTGGTTGCTCATGCCCAGGCTGAACTGATCCGAGTACGGAGCCTTCAGCTTGTTGTTGAGCAGATCGACTTCCAGGCCCGCATTGCTGGTTGCACCGACCAGTGCCTGCAGGTTGCCGATGCCGTTGAGCAGGTTCGGGTTCCAGTCATAGCAGGCGGCCTGGCCGTTGATGCAGGTGCCGGTGGCCGGGTTGCGGAAGTAGATCGTCGGCTGCGGCAGTGCCAGCTTGGTGGTTTCCAGCTGCAGGTTGTCGAACAGGTCACGGTCGTAGGAACGGCCGGCACCACCGTGGATCACGTGCTGCTCGTCGGCGTTGATGTCATACGAGAAGCCCAGGCGCGGCTGCCAGGCATCCTTGAACGCCTTGCGGTTGTGGCCGTTGCTGATGTAGTCGCTGATGTCCAGACCGCCCAGCGCCAGCGAATCGGCGTAGGTCTGGCCGGCGGGGCCGCGCGGATCCTGCGAATAGATCGCGTCGACCACGGCCTGCGGGGTGACGAAGTCCAGGTAGGACGGGGTCTTTTCGTAGTCCCAGCGCAGGCCGATGTTCAGCTGCAGGTGGTCGTTGACCTGCCAGTCGTCCTGGATGAACACGCCGTACTGCTTGGACTTCGAACGCACTTCGCCGGACACGCCCGACACGCCGGTCACCGGCTTGACGAACTGCGCCTTGTACGGAATGGAATCGGGGAAGTCCGGATCGCCCAGGCTGTAGGTGAAGGTCGGGTTGATCTGCGCCGCATCGGAGGCGTACAGGTCGATCGCCTTGTACTTCACGCCCATCTTGATGGTGTGGTCGCCGGCCCACTGGATGCCATCCAGGGTCAGGTTGTCTTCGATCGACCAGCCCTTCTGGCCCTTCACCTGCGAATCCAGTGCCGAGGCGCCACCGATCTTCACCACGGTGCGGTCTTCGGTGCCGTCCGGTGCGGTGTAGGTGATGCCGTTGGCCAGGGTCAGCGGGGTCGGGTTGTTGAACGAATCTTCGTGGGTGACCATCATTTCGTTGTAGTAACGCTCGCCGCTGTGGTTCCAGCGCAGGGCGTAACGACGGTCGGTGTTGACTACTTCACGGCCGGCTTCCGGCGAGGTCTGGCCACTGAACTGCGACTGGGTTTCATCGCGGTCCTGGAAGGTCAGTTCGATGCGATCGTTGTCGGTCGGCTCGAAGTCGATCTTGCCGAAGATCAGATCCTGCTGGAACGGCTGGCTGGCCGGGCCCAGGCCGGCGGCGCCTGCCGGCGGCAGCAGGCCGGCAGCACCGGTGACCGCGCCGTCCGGCGCGATGGTGACCGGCAGGTCGAAGCGCTTGGCTTCATAGGTAACGAAGAAGTGCGCCTTGTCCTGGATGATCGGGCCACCCAGCGCGAAGCCGTATTCCTTCTCGGCCGAGACCATCTTGTCCTTGCCGCCCTGGCGCTCGGCCGGGGTCTTGGCGCGCATGTCCTCATCGGTGTAGCGGTAGAACGCCTCACCCTTGAATTCATTGGTACCGGACTTGGTGGCAGCGGTCACTGCGGCGCTCGACACCTGGCCGTACTCGGCCTTGTAGTTGCCGCTGATGACCTTGTATTCGCCGATGGCCAACTGCGGGAACGGGTTGCCGGCGCTGCCGGACTGGCCGGCCACGCCGCCGCCCTTGACGTAGCTCTTCTGGCCCACGCCGTCGATGTAGACGTTGGTACCGTCGGCATTGGTGGCGCCGCCGCGCAGCGAGGTGTTGCCCTTGGCATCACGGGTGAAGATCAGGCCCGGCACCGCGTCGGCGAACTCCAGGAAGTTGCGCGACACCTGCGGGGTGGTCTGGATCTGCTGCAGGCTGACGGTCTTGCCCACTTCGGAGGTGCGCACTTCCTGCAGCAGGGTCGGCGCGACGACGTTGACGGTGTCCAGGTTGGTGGCGGCGGTCGTACCGGTGCCACCGGCGGCGGCGCCAGCGAAGTTGAGCGTCGAGGTCGAGGCGACGGTGACGGTCACCTTCTGCGTCTGGCCATTGGCCACCACGTCATAGGTGCCCGGGTCCAGGCCCATCAGCGAATAGCTGCCGTCGGCGCGCACGGTGCCGCGACGCACGGTACCGGTGGCGACATTGGTAGCGGTGACTTCGGCACCGGCCTGAGCGCCGGAGACCTGGCCGCGCAGGCTGGCGTTGGCCGACTGCGCCATGACGTTCGGGGCGGCGGCCAGCATCAGGCAGCTGACCAGGGCGGTGCTCAGCAGCCGGCGCGCCGGCGTGCGGATCGTGGAATGCATCATCAACTCAATCTCCGGGTGGCGGTGACCGCTTGCGCGGCACCTGCGATCAATCAAAAAAGAAGGAACGCCTCTGGCTTCAATGGCCCGATGGCGGAGTGGTGGAATCGCGAACAATCAGGCGCGGGACCAGGGTCTGCTTGTCCCCTGTCCCATCCGTGGAGGTGCCGTCCATCAACTGCAGCAAGCGCGACATCGCCCGATCGCCCAGTTCGGCGATGCTGACCTGCATGGTGGTCAGCGACGGGTGGACGAAACGCGCAAGCGGAATGTCATCGAAACCGGCCAGGGCGACATCGGACGGCACATGGACACCTGCCTGCGCGAAGGCATACAGGCAGCCCAGGGCCATCATGTCGTTGGCGGCGAATACGGCATCGGGCAGCGTGCCGGCTGCCAGCAACTCCTGACCGGCGCGATGGCCGGAAGCTTCGTCGAAATCACCGGGCAACTCGATCCCCTCCGCGCCACCGCCAAAAGCCGCCAGCGCATCACGGAAGCCGCGCAGGCGCTCGCGCGCGTCGAAGTTGAGGTCCGGGCCAGAAATGAATGCAATGCGCCGATGGCCGGCGTCGAGCAGGTGGCGGGTCATCGCCATCGCGCCGGCATGGTCATCGATGCTCAACACCGGATGGTCCTGCCCAGGCAGGTAGGTGTTGATGAGTACCGTCGGCAATGCCTGCGGCAGGTTGTCGGTCAGGAACCCCGGGCTCTCGGCATAGGGCGAGAGCACCAGCAGACCATCGACCCGGCCGCGCATGGCACGCAGGGCTGCGCCCTGCTGCTCCTGGTCGCCGTGATAGCTCGACACCAGCAAGTGCTGGCGCCGGCTGCGGGCGACGTTGTCGATGCCACGCATCAGCTCGGAGAAGAATTCGCCGTACAGGTCTGGAAGCACCACGCCCACCGTATTGGTGCGGCGGCTGCTCAGGCTGCGGGCGGCGGCGTGCGGGGTGTAACGCAGCCGTGCGGCCACCTCCAGCACAAGCTGGCGGACCGGTTCGGCGACATTTTCATGCCCGTTGAGCGCGCGCGAAACGGTGGCCACAGAGACCTTGGCTTCACGGGCGACGTCTTTGATTGTTATGGCTGCTTTGTTCACGAAGCCGCCCTCCACGGCTTGGATCTACCAGCAATGGCGCGGAATGTAAGCGTTTCCATCTGCGCTTGTAAACAGTCCGTTAGGCGAATGTCCCTAAACGGACACAGAAATCTGTCCCTGGCAGGCCCCTCGATGGACCTGCCAGGACAGCTCGGGACAGGGTTTCAGCCCTGCTCTGACGGGGTGCGTGCGCGGATGGACAACGCGTGGATGTCGGTTTCCATCAAGGTGCCCAGGGCCGCGTAGACGGCGCGATGACGGGCCAGCGGTGCCATCCCCGCGAAGCGCTCGCTGACCACATGCACGTTGAAATGACCGCGACCATCGCGCGCTCCGGCGTGGCCTGCATGGCGATGGCTGTCGTCTTCGATCTCAAGCACGCTGGGGGCCAGCGCTTGCTGCAGCGCATCACGAATCTGCTCGATCCGTTTCGCGTTCACGGCAGCACCTTGCGGAACGGACGCACCTGCACCCGCACGTAGACGCCTGCGGCGACGTAGGGGTCGGCATCGGCCCAGGCCTGGGCCTGCGGCAGCGAGTCGAAGTTGGCAATCACCACCGAGCCACTGAACCCTGCCGGGCCAGGGTCTTCGCTATCGATCGCCGGACACGGCCCGGCCAGAAGCAGGCGGCCTTCATCGCGCAATGCGGTCAACCGCGCCAGGTGCTCCGGCCGCGCCTGCAGCCGCTGGGCCAGTACATCCTGGCCGTCATATCCTTCAATCACATACCACACCGGCATTTCCTCGCTTGCGTTGCTGGTGGGCCGATTCTAGCCAATCCCACCGCCTGCCCGGCCTCGGCTGGACACCGGCGCGGCAAAGGCTTACCCTAGCAATCATTGCACGTGGCTGGATGCAGCAGCCCGTCGGTTTTTGCGGCCAACGCAGCCCCCGACGACCGACCCGCTGCTTCGAACCGGTCCACTCGACCGGGCCCCGTAGACGACCTCCCGTAGTCCTGTCGCTGCCGTGTCCTGCGGAGCGTCCTGTTGTTTGATGTGTGGAACCGCGCCGAGACAGGCGTGCCTGGTGTCCTGGCGGTCCGTGGCAGTTGCCCGGTGTGCCAGCTGCCGCGACTGGTCCGTTGCAATCCTGATCTCCATTAGATGACTTCCGAACTCGCGCTCGACGCGAACACGCCAACCCGGCCGCCCGCCCCCCAGCAGCAGGAAATGCCGCTGGCCGTGGTGCATGGGCAACCGGTCCTGCAGATTCCGCAGGACCTGTACATCCCGCCGGATGCGCTGGAAGTCATCCTGGACGCCTTTGAAGGACCGCTGGACCTGCTGCTGTACCTGATCCGCCGGCAGAACCTGGACGTGCTGGACATCCCCGTGGCCGAGATCACCCGGCAGTACGTGGAATACATCACCGTGATGCGCGAGCTGCGCTTCGAGCTTGCCGCCGAGTACCTGGTGATGGCGGCGATCCTGGCGGAAGTGAAGTCGCGCATGCTGCTGCCCCGCCCCCCCAGCGTGGAGGGCGAGGAAGCCGATCCGCGTGCGGAGCTGGTGCGACGGCTGCAGGAGTACGAACGCTTCAAGCAGGCTGCCGAGGACATCGACGCCCTGCCCCGGCAGGACCGTGACACCAGTGTGGCGCATGCCTTCATGCCCGAGCGCGCCGCAGTGAAGCTGCCGCCGCCGGTGGACCTGAAGGAAATGCTGATGGCGCTGCACGACGTGCTCAAGCGCGCCGAGCTGTTCACCGGCCACGCGATCAAGCGCGAGGCGCTGAGTGTCCGGCAGCGCATGGGTGAAGTGCTGGGACGGCTTGAAGACGGCAGGTTCTATCGTTTTGAAAACCTGTTCACGGCCGAAGAAGGCAAGCTGGGCGTGCTGGTCACGTTCCTGGCCGTGCTGGAACTGGCCAAGGAACAGCTGCTGGACCTCGTGCAGGAAGAACCGCTGGCGCCGATCTATGTGAAGTCCCTGGCCGCCGGCAACACCAATGCCCCGCTGCAGTTCAGCAGCGAATTCGACGACAACGACGCCGCCAATGAAAACGAGTGAGCGCTGACTGCCGATGGATCAAACGCTGATCAACCGCATTGTCGAAGGTGCGCTGCTGGCCTCCAGCCAGCCGCTTACCCTGGCCCAGCTGAAGGACCTGTTCCCGGAAGATGAGCCGGCACCGCCGGGCAGCATCGAACGTGCGCTGGAACGGCTGCGCGAGAGCTGCCAGGACCGTGGCGTGGAACTGGTGGAGGTGGCTTCCGGCTTCCGCTACCAGGTGACCGCCGAAGTGCATGGCTGGATCAGCCGGCTGTGGACCGAACGCAAGACCCGCTATACCCGCGCCACCCTGGAAACGCTGGCGCTGATCGCCTACCGGCAACCGATCACCCGTGGCGAGATCGAGCAGGTGCGCGGCGTGGCGGTCAGCAGTAACATCATCCAGGCGCTGGAAGAGCGCGAGTGGATCCGCGTGGTCGGCCACCGCGACGTACCCGGCAAGCCCGCCCTGTTCGGCACCACCAAGGGCTTCCTGGACTACTTCGGGCTGAAACGCCTGGACGAACTGCCGCCCCTTTCCGAGCTGAAGGACCTGGGCGACCTGGAACCCCAGCTGGCGCTGGATCGCGACGCACCGCCCGCCGCCAGTGCCGACGGCCCGGACGTGAGCGCCGACCCGGACGCCGCTGCAAATGACGACACCAGCGTCACCGCTGGCGACACCCCCGATTCTGCCGACGCATTCCCTGCGGCGGCCGACGATGAGCAAGCACCTTCGCCCTCCGATGATGGGCACCCCGATTCCGCGCCGGGCGAGCGCGCGGTGACAGTGAACGAACGCGAAGACAACGCCGTCGCGAAGACGACCGTGGCTGTTGACCAAGCCGATTCCGAACCAGAGGCCGACCTCGAAACCGTCGGCCGGAGCAAAACTGATGAGTGACACCCCCCGCAAGCCCTCGTTGAACAAGCTTTCGCTCAAGCGCGAAGCCACGTCCGAACAGTTCAAGCTGGAAGAACGCCTGCACAAGGTCCTGGCCCAGGCCGGCCTCGGCTCGCGTCGTGCGCTGGAACAGCGCATCGCCGAAGGCCTGGTCAAGGTCAACGGTGAAGTCGCGCAGACCGGCATGTCGGTCAAGAGCGGCGACAAGATCGAGCTCGACGGTCGCGGCTTCGTCGCCACCGCGCTGGCCGAGCCCTCGCGCGTGCTGGTCTACAACAAGCCGGAAGGCGAAGTGACCACCCGCGAAGACCCCGAAGGTCGCCCGACCGTGTTTGAATCCCTGCCGGCGCTGAAGGGCGCCCGCTGGATCGCCGTCGGCCGCCTGGACATCAACACCACCGGCCTGCTGCTGGCGACCACCGACGGTGAGCTGGCCAACGCCATGATGCACCCCTCGTTCGAAGTCGAGCGCGAGTACGTGGTGCGCGTGCGTGCCCCGGAAGGCGAAGACAAGGTGCCCGATGCCGTCGTCGAACGCCTCACCCGTGGTGTCGCGCTGGAAGATGGCCCGGCCAAGTTCGATGAGATCGAACGCATCGGCGGCACCGATTCGCACGACTGGTTCCGCGTGGTGGTGAAGGAAGGCCGCAACCGCGAAGTGCGCCGCCTGTGGGAATCGCAGGGCTGCCAGGTCAGCCGCCTCAAGCGCACCCGCTACGGCAAGGTCAGCCTGCCGCGCGAACTGGCCCGCGGCCAGTCCGTCGAACTGCCGGGCAGCCAGGTCGAAGCACTGCGCGCCGAACTGAAGCTGGAAGAAGGCGCGCCGTCGGCCCTGACACTGCAGCCGGTGATTGGCCAGCGTCGTGCCGCCAAGACCACCGTGCGCGTGCGCGAAGGTGGCCGCGGCAACGCCTACGTCAACGGGCACAGCACCGCTGATGAAGGTCGCGAACTGCGTCGCTTCGACAACGTCCGCGAAGACCGCGGCCGCGGTCGCGGCGGCAAGGGTGGCGGCGGTTTCAAGGGCGGCCTGACGGTCAGCGGTGAAGCCGCAGCCAAGCAGTCGCAGCGCCCGTTCAAGCAGCGCGCGCCGAAGAACGACCGCGCGCTGCCGGAAGGCAACCCGGCCGCATTCCGTACCTGGTACGTGCCTGATGGCGTCAGCACCGGCCCGAGCGGCCACCGCAATGCCGGTCCGGGCGCACGTGGCCCCGGCGCGCGAGGTCCGGGGGCAGGTGCAGGCGGCCAGGGCCGTCCGTACGGCAAGCCGAAGGGTCCGGGCGCCGGCGGCGGCCAGGGTCGTGGCGGCTACGGCAGTGAAGGTCGCGGTGGCTACGGTGGCGAAGGACGTGGTGGCGCCGGCGGCCAGGGTCGCCCGGCCGGTGCGGGCAACCGCTCGCAGGGCCAGGGCAACAAGCACCCGTACGGCCATCCGGGCAATGCCCCGAGCTTCCCGTCCGACCACGCCAATCCGGGCTTCAGTCCGTACGGCACCTCTCGTCCGGCCGGCAACGGTCGTCCGGGCGGCAATGCGAATGCACGTCCGGGCGGTAACCGTGGCCCCGGTGGTCCGGGCGGCAACCGCGGTCCGGGTGGCCCCGGTGGCAACCGTGGTCCCGGCGGCCCGGGTGGCAACCGCGGCCCGGGTGGCCCCGGCGGCAACCGTGGCCCGGGTGGCCCGCGTCGCAGCGGCCCGCGCGGCGGCTGATCCAACCCAACCAGACCAGGATGGAACGATCGATGACACGGATGTTGTCTCTGGGCGCCCGCATGGGCGCCCTGCTGGCCCTGATGCTGGTGGCGGGTGGCTGCGAACGCGCCGCCAACCGCCTTAAGCAGGAACTGGCCGCCACACAGAACCCGTGGCCGAAATCTTCCCCGCTGTACGCCCCCACGGACCGGATGGTGCGCCGGCTGATCGTGGATCCGCGCTATACGGAGCGCATCAAGCAGGCCGGCAGCAAGGATAAAGCACTACAGGTCGGCGCTCAGCTGACCCTCGACGGCATTACGCGATTGCCACCGCAGCGCCTGGAGCAACGCGCCAAGGTCATGGCAAGCGTCCTGCACGCCATGCCGGTGGAGGACTGCGCGCGGATTTCCCGTGCGACCACCGCTGCCGAAGTGGCTCAGCTGAGCACATTGTTCTTCGCCCAGCTTGAAAAACTCCCGCCTGCAGATATCGACGCCTGGTTCGAGATGAGCTACCAGGCCGGCATCGCCGAGCTGGAACAACGCCCGCCGAGCAAGATCAGCGAAGCGCAGATCCAGGCAGCTTCGGAAGCCTTCATGGCCAGCCTGCCCAGCGATGCGGTGCGATCCCGCGCCATGGCCATCATGCCGCACATGGAAACCGCCGCACCGGCTGACGTCTGCTGGGCCTCGCGCACGATGTTCAACGCTGTAGCCACCCTGCCCAAGCCGCACCGCGGCACCCTGGCCTGGTTGCTGGCCCAGCAGTAAGCCGTCCTTGACGGTGCGACACACGGAAAACCCCGGCCACGGCCGGGGTTTCTGCGTAGTGGAGCGCGCTTGGGAATTGTTTGAAAACGTGCAATTCGTGCCACAGGTCGACGCGAGCGGCGCGGCGGATCACTATCGTGAAGCCTCATCAACAACATGAGGGAATGACAATGGCGTGGTACACCGAAGCAGCGCACCTGCAGGCAGAGAAGGCCACACAGGTATGGACTGACACCTACGGCCCGGCCGAGAAGGTTCAGGTCTCGGGCATCTATCGCCGCAAGGGCTGCAAGCGTGAAGTGACGTGCAACAAGAACGACCCGTTCCCGCCCCAATCCCATCACCAGCACTCGCCCCACCAGGGCGACATCCGCTGGAAGCTGATCGTGCGCACCAATACCGACGGCGTCTGATGCAAAAAGGGGACGGATCTCCTCCGTCCCCTTTTTTAAGTCAACGCCGGCTAATGGTGAACGCGGCGCCGTCCACACCCAGGTCCCAGCCCTTGCCGGTGCCGGACAGGGCCAGCGAGATATCGCCCTTGGTCATCACCTGCGCGTTGCTGGATTTCACTGCACCGGCATGCGCGCCGACCGAGGCGTAGGTGCCGAGCAGCTCGCCGACGCTGCTGGCGCCGGTGAAGCTGCCACGGCCATCGGTGATCTTCGACTTGCCGACGGTCAGGCCGCCGCCCTTCAGCTGGATCCGCA
Organism: Stenotrophomonas sp. G106K1; assembly: GCF_037969685.1. NCBI lineage: Bacteria > Pseudomonadati > Pseudomonadota > Gammaproteobacteria > Lysobacterales > Lysobacteraceae > Stenotrophomonas > Stenotrophomonas sp. G106K1. Next base: position 75,347 of record NZ_JBBPFR010000009.1, read on the forward strand.
CCGGCATGCTGGCGCCATTGGTGCAGTGGATGGTGCCGTTGCCCGAGGCGGTCTTGTAGATCAGCGACCAGCCGGACAGGTTGTAGCGCAGTTGGCAATCGAGATTGCCACCGGCCTGCGCGGTCGGGGCCAGGGAGGCTGCGGCCAGCGCCAGCAGCAGGGCAAACGGCTTGGTATTCATCGGCAACACGTCCACATCGGTCGGAATGTGGGCGAATCTAGCAGCGCGCGCGTGCACGTTGGATGCAGGCGCGCGCGGTGAGGCGGCAGGCGTTCAGCCGCCGTATCAGGCCTGTACATCCAGATGGAAGGCATCGGCATCGAGCATGGCCGGGAAGCGTGCACGATGCGAGTTCAGTGCTTCGGCGGAGATGGTGGTGGTCACCACCTGCTGCCGCTCGCGGATCTCCACCTGTGGCTGGCCGAGGAAGTCGATGACCGCGCTGTCGCCGGCGTAGTGCAGCTGGTTGCCGTCCACGCCTACGCGGTTGACCGCGGCGACGAAGCACAGGTTCTCGATCGCCCGCGCGCGCAACAGGGTCTTCCACGCATAGGCGCGCGCCGACGGCCAGTTGGCGACGAAGATCTGCAGGTCGAAGTCCAGCTGTTCAACACGCTCGACGTTGTAGCGGTTGCGGCAGAACACCGGGAAACGCAGGTCGTAGCAGACCTGCGGATTGATCCGCCAGCCCTTCCATTCCACGCACAGGCGGTCGCGGCCGGCGGCATAGCGCTCGTGCTCGCCGCCGTAACGGAACAGATGGCGCTTGTCGTAGTACTGCAGGCCACCGTCAGGGGTGGCGAACAGCAGGCGGTTGTAGACGCCCTCGCCATCGCGCAGCTGCACGCTGCCGATCACCGCCGCATTCAAGGCCGTGGCCTGTTCGCGCACCCACGCCACGGTCGCGCCGTCCATGCCTTCGGCCTGTGCGATGGCCTCGTTGGAAAAGCCACTGGTGAAGGTTTCCGGCAGGATCACCAGATCGGTGGTCCCGGCCAGCGGCGCCAGCAGCGCACCGTAATACTCACGGTTGCCCGCCGGGTCGTGCCAGCGGGTGTCGCCCTGGACGAGGGAAATGCGCAGGTCCTGCATGCTGTCTTCTCCGCTCATAGCAGGCGCAGGCGTTCGATCGCCGCGTCCAGGGTGGCCTCGTTCTTGGCGAAGCACAGGCGCACCAGGCGCTGGCCGACCGGCGCGGTTTCGTAGAACGGCGACAGCGGAATGGCGGTGACGCCCTTCTCGATGGTCAGCCACTTCACGAACTCGTGGTCCGGCAGGTCGCTGATGGCCGAATAGTCGACCAGCTGGAAGTAGCCGCCCGGCACCGGCAGCGCCTTCAGGCGTGTGCCAGCCAGCTGCTCGCGGAAGCGGTCGCGCTTGGCTTCATAGAACGCGCCCAGTTCCAGGTGATGCTGCGGTTCGTCGCGGATCATCGCAGCAAAGCCGTACTGCGCCGGGCCGAAGCTGGTGAAGGTGTTGTACTGGTGCACCTTGCGGAATTCGGCGGTCATCGCCGGCGGCGCCACCGCGTAGCCGATCTTCCAGCCGGTGCAGTGATAGGTCTTGCCGAAGCTGGAGATGACGAAGGTGCGCTCGCGCAGCTCCGGGTAGCGCAGTGCCGATTCATGACGACGGCCGTCGTAGATGATGTGCTCGTACACCTCATCGGAGATCAGGTAGATCTGCGTACCGCGCAGCACATCGGCCAGCGCCTGCATGTCCGCTTCGTCGAGCATTGCGCCGGACGGGTTGTGCGGGGTGTTGACCATCAACAGGCGGGTGCGCGGGGTGATCGCCGCACGCACGCGGTCCCAGTCGACGGCGAAGGTCTGCGGGTCGAGCGGCACATGCACTGCAGTGGCACCGGCCAGTTCGATCGCCGGTTCGTAGCAGTCGTAGGCCGGATCGAGCACGATCACTTCCTCACCGGCACGCACCACGGCGTGGATGGCGTTGAAGATCGCCTCGGTGGCGCCGCTGGTGACGGTGATCTCGGTGTCCGGATCGATCTGCGCGCCGTACAGGTCCAGCGACTTCTGCGCGATGGCCTGGCGCAGCGGTGCCACGCCGGTCATCGGCGGGTACTGGTTCAGGCCGGCGGCCATCGCCTTGCTGGTTTCGTCGATCAGGCGCTGCGGCGCAGAGAAATCCGGGAAGCCCTGGCCGAGGTTGACCGCGCCATGTTCGGCGGCGAGCTGGGACATCACGGTGAAGATCGTGGTACCGACCTTGGGCAGCTTGGTGTTCGGTTGCATCGGCCTGGGGCATGGGGAGACAGACCCCTGAGTTTACGCAATCCGTGCTGCGGTAGTGCCGGCCGCTGGCCGGCAACCTCGACCGGCTACATCGGTCCCTTGCAGAGCTGCCGGCCAGCGGCCGGCACTACCCGGTGCGGTTTCACCGCTACAATTGCCGCCGCACTCCCGCATGAAGACCCCTGCGCCTTGAACACCCCTGCATTGCTGGCCGCCAGCGGCCTGAGCTTCTCCCGCAATGACGAGCCGGTGTTCGGCCCGCTGGACTTCCACGTGGATGCAGGCGAGGCGCTGCTGGTGCAGGGCGGCAACGGTGCCGGCAAGACCACCCTGCTGCGCGTGCTGTCGGGCCTGGCGCGCCCGGGCGCGGGCCAGGTGCTGATCGACGGCAAGCCGGCCAGCAACGCCGAGCGTGCGCGCTATGTCGCCTACCTCAGCCACCTGCCGGCGCTGAAGCCGGATCTGGACACACTGGAGAACCTGCATTTCCTGTGCGGCCTGCACGGTCGCCGCGCACGGCAGATGCCGGGCAATGCGCTGGCCATCGTCGGCCTGGCCGGCTACGAGGACACCCTGGTGCGGCACCTGTCGGCCGGACAGAAGCGGCGCCTGGCACTGGCCCGCATCTGGCTGTCGCCGGCGCCGCTGTGGCTGCTCGACGAACCCTATGCCAACCTCGACCTGGAAGGCATCAACCTGGTCAACCGGATGATTTCCGCACACCTGCGCAGCGGCGGCGCCGCCCTGGTCACCACCCATGGCGCCTATGCCGCCCCGCCGGTACGCACCCGCCAGCTCGATCTCGGCGGTGCCGCATGATCGCGCCGGGCACTGAACCGGGCCTGTGGCAGACCGCCCGCGCCCTGGTGGCGCGCGACCTGCGCCTGCTCTGGCGCCGTCGCGGCGATGCGCTGCAGCCGCTGCTGTTCGCCCTGCTGGTGGTGGTGCTGTTCGCCCTCGCCCAGGGCCGGGACCCGCAGCCGCTGGCTGCCACCGCTGGTGCGGTGCTGTGGCTGGCGGTGCTGCTGGCCGGGCAGCTGGCGCTGGATTCGCTGTTCCGCTCCGACGCCGAAGACGGTTCGCTCGAACAATGGCTGCTGGCGCCGGTACCACTGGCGTGGCTGGTGCTGGTACGGGTGCTGCTGCATTGGGCGACCACAGCCCTGCCGCTGATCCTGCTGAGCCCGCTGCTGGCGGAAATGCTGCATCTGCCGCATGACCAGCTGCCGATGTTGCTGGCATCGTTGCTGTTGGGAACACCGTTGTTGAGCCTGATCGGTGGCGTGGTCGCTGCACTGACCGTGGGCATCCGGCGCTCTGGTATTCTCGTGGCGTTGCTGTCGTTGCCGTTGTACGTACCGGTGCTTGTCTTCGGTGCCGGCAGCCTGGCGGCAGCCAGCCGCGGACAGGATCCGGTCGGTGCGCTGCTGATGCTGGGCGCGGGACTGGTGATCGCCCTGGTGCTGGCACCGCTGGCAACGGCTGCTGCGATCCGTATTTCTCTGAGTTGACCGAGCTGAGAGCCAATCCACCCCTGCTGGATAGCCGCCACGCATGAATCCGATTGTCCGCTGGTTCCATCAACTCGGCTCGCCTCCCACGTTCGATCGTTTCGCTGCCCGCTGGTCGCGACTGTTCTACATCGCCGCGGTACCGGTGCTGCTGGTCGGCATGTGGCAGGCGCTGCTGGTGGTGCCGCCGGAAGCCCGCCAGCTGGACAGCTTCCGCATCCTCTACATCCACGTGCCCAGCGCCTGGATGAGCCTGTTCGTGTTCGCGCTGATGGCGGTGTACGCCGCCATCGCGCTGATCTGGCGGATCAAGATCTGCGAGATCCTGGCCATGGCCTGTGCGCCGATGGGCGCCGGTTTCACCCTGATCACCCTGGTGACCGGCAGCATCTGGGGCAAAGGCACCTGGGGCACGTGGTGGGACTGGGACCCGCGCATGACCAGCGAGCTGGTGCTGTTGTTCCTGTACCTGGGCGTGATCGGCCTGTACCACGCCATCGAAGACCGCCGCAGTGCCGCGCGTGCCGCCGGCCTGCTGGCCATCGTCGGCGTCAGCCTGTTGCCGGTGATCCGTTACTCGGTGGACTGGTGGGGCGGCCTGCACCAGCGCCAGTCGATCAGCGTGTTCGGTGAATCGGCCATCAGTACCGAGCTGATTGCTCCGCTGTGGTGGATGGTGATCGCCACCAAACTCTGGTTCTGTGGTTCGCTGCTGGCCAAGGCGCGTGCCGACAACCTGTACCGCGAGGCCGGCAAGGCCTGGGTTGGCGACCGCGTGGATGCCCGTGCAACCGAGGTGGAGGAATCGCGGCCATGACTCACCTGCCCTTCGTGATCGGCGCCTACGCCGTGTTCGTGCTGGTGCTCGGCGCCGATGCCCTTGGGTCGTGGCTGCGCCTGCGCGCGGCACGGCGCCAGGCGCAGTCGCGCCAGCAGCGGCAGCAGGCCCGTCAGGCCGCACAGCAGGTCGCCGCGCCTGCGCTGTCGGCGGAGCTGGAGCGATGACGCCGGTACAGCGCCGCCGTCTGGCCTGGGTGCTGCTGGCCCTGCTCGCCTCCGGGCTTGCCACCGCGCTGGTGGCGATGGCGCTGGAACGCAACATCGCCTACCTGTACACGCCCTCGGAAGTACTGCGCGGCGATGTCGATGCACAGACCCGGTTCCGCCTCGGCGGCATGGTGGTGAAGGGATCCTTCAACCGCCCGCTCGGCTCGTTGGAAGCGCACTTCAAGGTCACCGACGGCGATGCGCAGTTGCCGGTGTCCACCTCGCGGATCCTGCCGGACATGTTCGCCGAAGGCACTGCCGTGGTCGCAAGTGGTCGCCTGCAGGATGGCACGTTCGTCGCCGACGAAGTACTGGCCAAGCACGATGAGAAGTACGTGCCCAAGGAAGTGGCCGACAAGATGGGCCAGGCCCATCGCAAGCATGATGTGCCGGTCACGGCGCCCGAGGTGCGCTGAGTGCTTCCCGAATTCGGTCAGATCCTCCTGCTCTGCGCTTTGCTGGCCTCGCTGCTGCAGGCAGTGCTGCCGCTGGTTGGTGCGCAGCGCGACAACGACGCATGGATGTCGGTTGCCCGCCCGGCTGCATTTGCCCAGCTGGTGCTGCTGGCCGGCGCCTTCGCCGTACTGACGGCAGCCTTCGTGCAGCAGGACTTCTCGGTGCGCTACGTGGCCGAGAACTCCAATTCACTGCTGCCGCTGATCTACCGCTATTCGGCGGTGTGGGGTGCGCACGAAGGCTCGCTGCTGATGTGGGCGCTGGTGCTGGCGCTGTGGACCGGCGCGGTGGCGCTGTTCTCGTGCCATCTGCCGGCACCGGTACAGGCGCGCGTGCTGGCGGTGATGGGCGTGGTCAGTGTCGGCTTCCTCGCCTTCCTGATCTTCACCTCCAATCCGTTCCTGCGCTTGAACCCGGTGCCACTGGAAGGCCGTGACCTCAATCCGCTGCTGCAGGATCCAGGGCTGATCATCCATCCGCCGATGCTGTACCTGGGCTACGTCGGCTTCGCAGTGCCGTTCGCCTTCGCCGTGGCGGCGCTGCTGGAAGGCCGCGTCGACGCACGCTGGCAACGCTGGACGCGGCCCTGGACCAACATCGCCTGGGGCTTCCTGACGCTGGGCATCGCACTGGGCAGCTGGTGGGCGTACTACGAACTGGGCTGGGGCGGCTGGTGGTTCTGGGATCCGGTCGAGAACGCCAGCTTCATGCCGTGGCTGGTCGGCGCGGCGCTGATCCATTCGCAGGCAGTGACCGAAAAGCGCGGCACCTTCGGCAGCTGGACGCTGCTGCTGGCCATCGCGGCGTTCGCGCTGTCGCTGCTGGGCACCTTCCTGGTCCGCTCCGGCGTGCTGACCAGCGTGCATTCGTTCGCCGCCGATCCCTCGCGTGGGCTGTTCATCCTGATCTTCCTGTCGGTGCTGGTGGGTGGCAGCCTGCTGCTGTATGCGCTGCGTGCGCCGCGGCTGGCCGTGGATGCCGGCGATCCGCGCCGTGGCTTCACCGCGACCTCGCGCGAAACCCTGCTGCTGGCCAACAATCTGCTGCTGGCCAGCGCCTGCGCGATGGTCCTGCTCGGCACGCTCTACCCGCTGCTGGCCGATGCGCTGTCGCTGGGCAAGATCTCGGTGGGTCCGCCGTACTTCGGCAGCCTGTTCCTGCTGTTGATGGCACCGATGGTGATGCTGTTGCCATTCGGTCCGCTGGTGAAATGGCAGCGCGACCAACCCTCGCGTGCACTGGCATTGCTGCTGCCATGGGCGGGCCTGGCCGTGCTGCTCGGCGCCTGGGCCTGGTGGCAGGCGCCGCAGAATGGCTGGAAGGCAGGCATCGGCGTCGCGGCAGCAGCCTGGGTCGGTCTGGGCACCGCCCGTTTCGTCTGGCAGCGCCTGCGTGGCAATGGCCGTTTCACCGCCGAGATGCTTGGCATGATCGTCGCCCACGCCGGTGTCGCGGTGTTCCTGGCCGGCGCGCTGCTGGTGGAAGCGTTGAACGTGCAGCGCGAAGTCGCGCTGTCACCCGGCCAGCAGGTGGTGGTTGCCGGCCACGAAGTGCGCTTCGAGGGTGTGGACCACCGCGAAGGCCCCAATTTCATCGCTGATCGCGGCCATCTGCGGGTGCTGCGCGATGGTCGCGAACTGGCACTGCTGCATCCGGAGAAGCGCCAGTACGCCAGCGGCGGCCAGGTGATGACCGAAGCTGGCATCGATGCACGCCTCAGCGGTGATGTCTACGTGGCATTGGGCGAGCCGCTGGGCAACAATGCGTGGGCGGTGCGGGTGCACATCAAGCCCTTCGTGCGCTGGATCTGGCTGGGCGCGCTGTTGATGGCCCTGGGCGGATTCATCGCCGCCGCCGATCGCCGCTTTCGTCGTCCGTAGGAGTTCCCCATGTCCGAGTCACCCGCCCCACGCCCTTCCCGCCCGCTGCCGCCGGTAGCCATCGTGATTGGCGTCCTGTTCTTCTTCGGCCTGCTTGGCCTGATGATCTACGGGGTGATGAAATCGGGCGATCCGCAGCGCGATGTGCTGCCTTCGGCACTTATCGACAAGCCGGCGCCGGCGTTCGCGCTGCCGGTGCTGCATGACCCGCAGATGATCGTGCGCAGCGAAGAGCTGCGTGGCGCGCCCTACCTGCTCAACGTCTGGGGCAGCTGGTGCGCGGCCTGCCGTGAAGAACATCCGGTGCTGACCCGCTTCGCCGAGAGCAAGCGCGTACGCGTGATCGGCTACAACTGGAAGGATGAACCAACCGACGCGCTGCACTGGCTGGAACAGCTGGGCAACCCGTTCATGGTCGTGCTGAGCGACATCGAAGGCCGCACCGCCATCGACTGGGGCGTGACCGCAGCACCGGAGACTTTCCTGATCGACGGCAGTGGCATCGTGCGCTGGAAGTACAGCGGTGCGATGACCCAACAGGTGGTCGACGAGAAATTGATTCCGGCGCTGGAAAAGCTTGAAAAGGCCCAAGGCGATGCCGGCAACACCCTGCACGCCTCGCCGTAAGCACATGCGCTGGCTGCTGCCCCCGCTGCTGGCGATGACCCTGGCGCTGCCGAACGCCGGCCTCGCCCAACAACCGGTGCATGATGCGCGGCCGCTGGTGTTCCGCGATACGGCCGAGGAAGCGCGCTTCCACGACCTGGCTGCGCAGCTGCGCTGCGTGCAGTGCCAGAACCAGTCACTGGCCGATTCCAATGCGCAGATCGCCCAGGACCTGCGCCGTGAAGTGCTGCAGCTGATGCAGCAGGGCCTCGACGATGCGGCGATAAAGCAGTTCCTGGTCGCCCGCTACGGCGAATTCGTGCTCTATCAACCGCCGCTGCAACCCGGTACCTGGCTGTTGTGGGGTGGTCCGCTGCTGGTACTGGGTGGCGGCGCGCTGGTGGTGATGGGCATCGTCCGTCGTCGCAGCCGGCAGATGGATGCGTCCGCTGTGGTGAACCCAACCGAGGGAGAAGACTGGTGACGCACTGGTTGCCGATGCTTGCTGCAGTGGCCGCTGCGCTGTTGGCGGCCGTGGTGCTGTGGCCGCTGCGCCAGCAAGGCCGTCGCAGCTTCGTGCTGGGGGTGGTGGCACTGGGCGTGGCCGGTGCCTGCCTGTACCTGCTGGTTGGCAATCCCCGCGCCGCACAGGTGCAGCCCGCGCCGTCGGTCGCCACCCTGCGTGACGGCGTAGAAGCACTGCAGCAAGCGTTGCAGCGTGATCCGCAACGCGCCGATGGCTGGGCGCTGCTGGGCCGTTCGCAGGCCGAGCTCGGCAATGCCGCCGCTGCGGCCGATGCCTTCAACCGCGCCGCAGCACTGGCACCGGACGAACCGGGCGTGCTGGTCGAGGCCGCGCAGGCACGCGCGCAGGCCGATCCGGGCAAGCAGTTCGATGACACCGCGCTGGCATGGCTGCAGCGTGCACGTACCCTGTCGCCCGATGCCGAACGCGCGAGCTGGCTGCTTGGCATCGCGCTGCGCCAGCGTGGCCGCAACGCCGAGGCCGCCGATCTCTGGAGCACGCTGCTGCCTCGCCTGGAGCCGGGCGCGGCGCAGGCGCTGCAGGCGCAGATCGCCATCGCCCGTGACGCGGCCGGCCAGCCGTCGGACGCACCGGCAGCTGCACCGGCGCTGCTGCAGGTGCGGGTGCACCTGCCCGCATCGTTGAAAGCGAGTGATTGGCCAGCCAGCTCCCAGGTGTTCGTGCTGGCACGCGTGGTGGGCGGCCCGCCGATGCCGGTGGCTGCACGCAAGCTGCCCCTCGCCGGCTTCCCCGCAACGGTCGGCCTCGGCGACGGCGACAGCCCGATGCCGACCGCACCGCTGTCGGCGCATCGCGAAGTGGAAGTACTGGCGCGTATTTCGCGCAGCGGCAGCGCCAACCGCAGCGAAGACGACCTGCAGACCGCGCCGGTCAAGGTCAGCCTGCCGCATGACGGCGTGGTCGAGCTGCAGTTCCCCTGAGGTGCGCAGCCGAGCGTGGGCGTGGCTCTACAGTAGATCCACGCCATGCGTGGATGCGACCGCCGGCCTGCCCAATCGCAGCCGATGGAAACCAGCGTGTCGCCAGCTGCACATGCCGCCCCGCTAGAATGCCCACATGACCGAATTCATTCCGCCCGGCACCCGCTTCCATGCCCTGCCCTCCCCCTTTCCGTGCAAACGCGGCGGCGCCCTGCACGGTGCGCGCGTGGCCTACGAGACCTGGGGTGCGCTGGACGCAGACGCCGGCAACGCGATCCTGATCGTCACCGGCCTGTCGCCCGACGCACATGCGGCGGCCAACGAAGCCAATCCTGCACCGGGCTGGTGGGAGGCCATGATCGGCCCCGGCAAGCCGATCGATACAGACCGCTGGTTCGTGGTCTGCGTGAACTCGCTGGGCAGCTGCAAAGGCTCCACCGGCCCTGCATCGATCAATCCAGCCAGCGGCGAACTGTATCGCCTGGATTTCCCGGAACTGTCGATCGAAGACGGCGCACGCGCGGCAATCGACGTGGTGCGCGCATTGGGCATCGAACAGCTCGCCTGCGTGATCGGCAATTCAATGGGCGGGATGACGGCGCTGGCAGTGTTGCTGCTGCATCCGGGCATCGCCCGCAGCCATATCAACATTTCCGGCAGCGCACAGGCCCTGCCTTTCTCGATCGCCATCCGTTCGCTGCAGCGCGAAGCCATCCGGTTGGATCCGCGCTGGAACGGTGGTCACTACGACAATGAGGCATACCCGGAATCGGGCATGCGCATGGCACGCAAGCTGGGCGTCATCACCTACCGCTCGGCGCTGGAATGGGATGGCCGCTTCGGTCGCGTGCGGCTGGATTCAGACCAGGCCGACGATGATCCGTTCGGTCTGGAATTTCAGGTCGAAAGCTATCTGGAAGGACATGCACGCCGGTTCGTGCGCTTCTTCGATCCGAACTGCTATCTGTACCTGAGCCGCTCGATGGACTGGTTCGACCTGGCCGAATATGGCGATGGCGATGTGCTGGCCGGACTGGCCGGCATCCGCGTCGACAAGGCGCTGGCAATTGGCGCGAACACCGACATCCTGTTCCCTGTACAGCAGCAGCAACAGGTGGCCGATGGCCTGCGCGCTGGCGGCGCGGATGCGCGCTTCATCGGCCTTGAATCACCGCAGGGCCATGATGCGTTCCTGGTCGACTTCGAACGTTTCGGCCCGGCCGTGCGCGGCTTTCTCGACGAACTGTAATGATGTGGCGGCGCAATCTGGCGCTGGCCGCGTTCGGTGCGTTGATCGGCTTGACCGCAAGCGGCGTGTTTCCACTGTGGTTGGGCGCGTGGTGCGCGCTGGCCAGCGCGGTGTCGTTCGGCTTGTATGGATACGACAAGCGCGCAGCGCAGCGCAATCAGCAGCGGACGCCGGAACGTACGCTGCAGCTGCTGGCATTTGCTGGAGGCTGGCCTGGTGCCCTGCTCGGCCAGGCGGTGTTCCGCCACAAACATCGCAAGATGCAGTTCCAGTGGGTGTTCTGGCTGTGCGTGCTGGCCAACGTGGCCTCGATCGCGGTGATGCTGCGCGAGTTTTCGCAGTAACTGCCCTGTAGATGCACGCCACGGGTGGATATGCCGACCAGGGTCGGGCTCTACCGAAGCGGTTCGCGGACCAATACCCCATCGCGCAACCGGTACTGCACATCCACCACACCTGCCGGCAGGTCATCGTGGGTGATCATCAACAGGCTGCGTCCTTCCAGCAGGGCTGGCAGGTCCTGCAGCAGTGCGCGCGCGGTATCCACGTCCAGGCCTTCGGTGGGTTCATCCACCAGCAGGATCGGCGCATTGCGCAGCAGCGCGCGGGCCAGCGCCAGGCGCCGCGCCTGGCCGGCCGACATCGTTGCGCCGTTCTCGCCCACCCAGGCCTGCAGGCCGCCGTTGCGCTCGGCCCATTCGCCCAGCCGTACCCGTTGCAGCACCGACCACAACGTTTCGTCGCTGGCCTCGGGATCGCCCAGTCGCAGGTTCTCGGCCACGCTGCCGGCAAATACCGGTGCGTTCTGCGGCAGCCATGCCAGGTGCTGGTGCCAGTCGGCCTGGGCGACATCGCGCAGGTCCTGGCCACCGTAGGTCAGCCGTCCCTGCTGCGGATCCCACAGACGCAGCAGCAGGCTCGACAACGTGGTCTTGCCGCTGCCGCTGTCGCCACGGATGGCGATGCGCTCGCCCGGCGCCAGCGTCAGCTGCAGGCCACACAGGACCGGCCGTGCGGCGCCCGGCCACTGGAAGTGGACGTCGTCCCAGTGCACGGTCGCGGCCGGCGCCAGTGGCTGCGGCGATGCAGGCTCCTGCACCGAAGGCGGTTGCTCGACGATGGCCTGCAGACGTGTGGCCGCGATGCGGCCCGATTGCAGCGACTGCCAGGCCAAGCCCATGCCCGCCCACAGTTCGATCATCGCCACGGTCAGGAACACCAGCCCGGCGGCCATTTCCGGCGCGATCCGTTGTTGTTCGGCCGCGTGCAGCGCCAGCGCCAGCATCGCCACCAGGCCGAGCCCGGCCAGCACGCCATGCAGCGTTGATGCAGCAATCAGCCGCAGGCGTCGACGACGATCACGTGAGGCCACCTGTTTGGCCGCCACCCGCACCTTCAACTGCCAGGTGTTGCCGGCATGCAGCGCGGCCAGATCGGCCGCCCCTTCCAGCCCTTCGAATGCCGCCGTGCGCAACGCCGCACGATGGGCAGCGCGGTCGGCCTCTTCGCTGTCATGTCCCCTCACGCCCAGCCACGGCACGCCAACACCGATCAGCAGCCCCAGTACCGCCAGCAGCAGCGCCGCCGATGGCAGGATCAACGCCGCCGAGCCCACGCCCACCAGCGTCAACGCAGCCAGCGCCAGCAACGGGCCGATGGCACGCACCAGCAGGCCATCAATCTCGCCGATGTCGCCCAGCAGCCGCGCCAGCAGATCGCCGGTGCGGGTCGCACCCAGCCGTGCCGGCGCCAGCGGCAGCGCGCGGCGGAAGAACCACACGCGCAGGTCGCGGGCGATGCGCAGGGTGGCGTCATGCCCCACCAGTTTTTCGAAATAGCGCGATGCGATGCGCGCCATGGTCAGCCCGCGGATGCCGGCCGACGGAGTGAAGAAATTGAAGCCCTGGCCAAGGCCGGCTGCACCAGCCAGCGCTGCAGCGGTGAGGAAGCCGCCAGACAGGCCCAGCAGCGCGGTGCCCGCCAGCATCGTGGTCCACAGCAGCAGCACCGCCAGCAGCAGCCGCGGGCTATGGTGCAGGAACACCGTGCGCAGCGAATCGGAAGACCGGCTCATGCGCGTACCGCCTGCGCCGGTTCGACCAGACGCCCTTCGGGCAGCAGCAGGCAGCGGTCGGCCCAGGCGATCACCGCCGGGCTGTGGGTAGCCACCACCACGCTGCGTCCGCGCGCATACGCAGCCAGGCTGCGCAGCAGCGCCGCTTCGGTTTCAGCGTCGAGGAAGGCCGTAGGCTCATCCAGCAGCAGCACCTGCGGATCGCGCAGCAGCAGACGCGCCAGGCCGATGCGACGTGCTTCGCCACCGGACAGGCCGAAGCCACGCTCGCCGATCAGCGTATCCAGCCCCTGCGGCAGGCGCTGCGCGAACTGCAGCACCTGTGCGGCTTCGGCAACGGCGCGCAGGCGCGCGTCACTGGCACCGGGATCGGCCAGGCGCAGGTTCTCGGCAATGGTGCCGTGGAACAGATACGGGCGCTGGCTGGCATAGGCCACCTGCAATCCCGGCCGCAGCTGCACCCGGCCCGCACGCGGCGGTAGCCACCCGGCCAGCGCTTCCAGCAGCGTGCTCTTGCCGCTGCCACTGGGACCGACCAGGGCCAGGCGCTGCCCCGGTTCCAGCAGCAGGTCCAGATTCTGCAGCACGTCGTGCGTGGCACCCAACGGGCGCAGCGCCAAACCGTGCGCCTGCAGCGGCGGCAACGCGGCCTCGGCCGGCTCCGGTGCCAGCAGCACGCTGTCCTCTGCAATCGTAGCCTCGTCTTCCGGCAGCACCTGCAGCAGGCGCTCCACCTCGGCGGCAGCGGCCAGTGCATTGGCGCGGTCATGATAGTGCGCGGCCAGGCGCCGCAGCGGTGCGTAGAACTCCGGTGCCAGCAGCAGGCAGAACAAGCCTGCCCCCAGCGTCGGCACGGTCGCATGCAGCGACATCAGGCCCAGATAGCTCAGGCCCAGATACAACGCCACCATCGCCACGCTGACCGAGGCAAAGAACTCCAGCACGGTGGACGACAGGAAGGCGATGCGCAGCACCTTCATGGTGCGCACGCGTACGCCCTCGGCCGCAGCCTCGATGCCGGCCAGCTCGGCGTCCCCGCGGCCATACAGGCGCAGCAGACCCAGGCCCTTGATGCGATCGGCGAAGTGCCCGCTCATCCGCGCCAGTTCGCCCAGCTGCGCGCGTCCGGCCGCTTCCGCGCCCCAGCCCACCAGCATCATGAAAAACGGCACCAGCGGCGCAGTGAACAGCAGGATCAGTGCGACGACCCAATCGACCCAGGCCACAGCAGCCAGGATCAACAAGGGCACCACCACCACTTCGGTGCGGACCGGCAGGAAACCGCTGTAGTAGTTCTCGATGGCATCGCCGTGATGCAGCATCAGCTCACCGAGCTCGCCGGTGCGGCGCTGCCGCAGCCACAACGGGCCATGCCCGAGCAGGCGCGCGAAGACACGCTCGCGCAGGGACAGGCGTGCGGCATCGGCAACGTCACCGGCCGCCGCCTGGGTGACACTGCCCAGCAGGGTCCGCACCACCAGGATCACCGTCAGCGCGGCCAGCACCGGCAGGCCCTGGGCCAGCGGCGTGCGCTCGACCAGCACCTGCTGCACCAGCCAGGCGATGGCGGCGGCCTGGCCGATCAACAGCGCGCCGGACACGCTGGTGCACAGCGACGCCAGCCGCTGCCGCCCCTTCGCGGCGCGGGCCAGATCGGCCAGCCACGCGGTGCGGACACGCCGCAAGCGGGTCGATTCGTCATCCCGATCAGGGGCGTCAGCGGTCGGTTCGGCAGCGCTCAAGGCTCTTCACAGGCAGCAGGGGGATGGACGGCATTGTAGGCGCAGGCAACAGCCTTCCCCTGCGGCCGGCGGTCGCAGTCTTCATCGGGTTGGCATACGATCCTCCTGAATACCTGTTCATACATTGATCTGGATCAAGGCTGTTTGAAGTAGTCGGTCACATCATTCACCCCGTAGACCACCCTTCCCGCCACCTGCAACGGCACTATCCAACGAGGTAGCCAGGCCATGATTGATCAGACAGTCGTAGAACTGTCGCGGCTGCAATTCGCTCTGACCGCGATGTACCACTTCCTATTCGTACCGCTCACGCTTGGCCTGTCCTTCATGGTGGCCATCATGGAAAGTGTGTACGTGATGACCCGCAAGCAGGTCTGGCGACAGATGACCCTGTTCTGGGGCGCCCTGTTCGGCATCAACTTCGCCATCGGCGTGGCCACCGGCCTGGTGATGGAATTCCAGTTCGGCATGAACTGGTCGTACTACAGCCATTACGTGGGCGACATCTTCGGTGCGCCGCTGGCCATCGAAGGCCTGATGGCGTTCTTCCTGGAAGCCACCTTCATCGGCCTGTTCTTCTTCGGCTGGAAGCGCCTGAGCCCGGTCAAGCACCTCACCGTGACCTGGCTGATGGCGCTGGGCACCAACCTGTCGGCGGTGTGGATCCTGATCGCCAACGGCTGGATGCAGAACCCGACCGGTGCGGTGTTCAACCCGGAAACCATGCGCATGGAAGTGGTCGACTTCGCCGCAGTGCTGCTGAACCCGGTGGCGCAGGCCAAGTTCGTGCACACCGTCAGTGCCGGCTACGTAACCGGTGCGATCTTCGTGATGTCGATCAGCGCCCTGTACCTGCTGCGCAACAAGCACAGGGACATGGCCCGCCGTTCGTTCGCGGTTGCCGCGGCCTTCGGCCTGCTGTCCTCGCTGTCGGTGGTCGTGCTGGGTGACGAGAGCGGCTATGCCGCCAGCGAACACCAGAAGATGAAGCTGGCCGCGATCGAAGCGATGTGGGAGACCGAGCGTGCGCCCGCCGACTTCACCGCCTTCGGCATTCCCAACCAGGACACCCACACCAACGATTATGCGATCAAGATCCCGTACCTGATGGGCCTGATCGCCACCCGTTCGCTGGACCAGCCGATTCCGGGCATCCTGGAGCTGGTGGAGCGTGCGGAACACCGCATCCGTGGTGGCCAGATCGCCTACGGCGCACTGGAACGGGTGAAGAAGGACAAGAACGACCTCGAAGCACGGGAAATGTTCGACCGCCATTGGCAGGATCTCGGCCATGGCCTGCTGCTGAAGCGTTACCGCGACGACATCCTCAATGCGACGCCGGAGGAAATCTCCAAGGCCGCGATGGATACCGTGCCGCGCGTGGCGCCGCTGTTCTGGACCTTCCGCATCATGGCCGGGCTGGGCTTCTATCTGATCGCCTTCTTCGCGTTGGCCTTCTACTACTCGTGCCGCAACAACTTCCAGGACAAGCGCTGGTTCCTGAAGCTGGCCGTGTGGAGCCTGCCGGCGCCGTGGATCGCGATCGAATGCGGTTGGTTCGTGGCCGAGTACGGTCGCCAGCCGTGGGCTGTGGACGGCGTGCTGCCCACCTTCTATGCAGCATCGGGCCTGGCACTGCATGAAATCCTGACCACGCTGGCGGTGTTCACCAGCCTGTACACGGTGCTGCTGATCATCGAAATCAAGCTGATGCTGAAGGCGGTCCGCAAGGGTCCCGATGACATCCTGCCGACGCTGCAGGCCGACATCCGCCCTGTTTCCCCCAATGCCGTTGCCCCCGGCCAGGCCTGAGGCAGGAGAATCCAGATGGAATTCATTGCACTTGATTACACCACGCTCCGCGTGATCTGGTGGCTGCTGCTCGGCATCCTGCTGGTCGGCTGGGCCGTCATGGATGGTTTCGACCTTGGTGTCGGTACCCTGCTGCCGTTCGTGGCCAAGACCGATGAAGAACGCCGGCTGGTGATCAACACCGTCGGCCCGGTCTGGGAAGGCAACCAGGTCTGGTTGGTGCTGGGTGGCGGCGCGATCTTCGCCGCCTGGCCGCCGCTGTATGCGGTCAGCTTCTCCGGCTTCTACCTGGCGGTGTTTGCGATGCTGTTCGGGCTGATCCTGCGCCCGGTCGGCTTCAAGTACCGCAGCAAGCTGCCGTCCAAGCGCTGGCGCGACAACTGGGACCGCGTGCTGTTCGTCGGTGGCCTGCTGCCGGGCCTGATTGCCGGCGTCGCGGTGGGCAACGTGCTGCTGGGTGTGCCGTTCCACTTCGACGACACGCTGCGCGTGACCTATACCGGTTCGTTCTTCGGCCTGCTCACGCCGTTCGCACTCATCGCCGGCCTGATCAGCGTGGCCATGCTGGTGTCGCACGGTGCGGCCATGCTGGTGCTCAAGACCGACGGCCCGGTGGCCGAACGTGCAGCGCGCTACGGCAGCATCGCCGCCATCATCAGCTTCGTGTTGTTCGCCGCTGCCGGCACCTGGGTGGCCTTCGGCCTGCCGGGCTACCAGATCACCTCGCAGGTAGTGACCGACGGACCGACCAATCCGCTGTTGAAGACCGCCGAACTGGGCACCGCCGCCGGTGGCTGGCTGCGCAACTACAGCAGCATGCCGGCAACGCTGGTGTTCCCGGTGCTGGGCCTGCTGGGTGCACTTGCCAGTGCGGTGCTGCTGCGTGCGCGTCGTGGCGGCCTGGCCTTCATTGCCTCGGGCGCGTCCATTGCCGGCATCATCCTCACCGTCGGCTTTGCGATCTTCCCGTTCCTGCTGCCGTCCTCCAGCCAGCCCACTTCCAGCCTGACCGTCTGGGACAGCTCGTCCAGCCACCTCACGCTGTGGATCATGCTGCTGGCCACGGCCATCTTCCTGCCCATCGTGCTGGCCTACACCACCTGGGTGTACCGCGTGCTGAAGGGCAAGACGACGACTGAAGAAATGGGCGACAACCCGAACGCGTACTGATTGCCCGTGTGCCGGCCCAAGGTCGGCACACCCCTCGCACACAGGAGATTGACCATGTGGTATTTCGCTTGGATTCTCGGCGCTGGCCTGGCTTCGGTCGTGGCCATCCTCAACGGGATGTGGTTCGAAGCACGCGAAAGCGCGCGCGCCGACAAGGAAGTGCGTTGAAACTGTAAAAAAGAGTTGCCGATACGGCCTTCACACCGTATTCTTGGCGGCTCCTTCGGGGTGTAGCTCAGTCTGGTAGAGCGCTACGTTCGGGACGTAGAGGTCGCAGGTTCGAATCCTGTCTCCCCGACCACTTCGGTGGTCGCATTGAAGCCTGGTGAAGTCTTCCAGGCTTTTTTGTTCCCGCAGGAGTCGCTGTCACGGCAGCGAAGCAGAACGGTCTTCCCCCTTGCCGCCATCGGGGGAAATGGCTAGAATAGGCGGCTCCCTTCGGGGTGTAGCTCAGTCTGGTAGAGCGCTACGTTCGGGACGTAGAGGTCGCAGGTTCGAATCCTGTCTCCCCGACCACTTCGGTGGTCACCAAGAAGCCTGGAAGACATCAGTGTCCTCCGGGTTTTTTTGTGCCTGCAATCCGGCACACCCGGCTACGTCGTCGTCAGCAACGTGCCACCCCGGACCGGGGTCGAGGACCTGACGCAGCCGGCCACGTACAATGGCCGCCACTCCCCCACCTGCCACACCGGCCCCGTCCGGTGCGGGCGCTGCACGCCACCTGCGCGGCGTGCGCCACCTGCAAGGAACACCGCATGATGCCCCCCACCTCCTCTTCGCCATCGTTGCTGCACGGCCGCCTGCTGGCGTTCGCCGCAATCCTGCTGGCCGCGGTCAACCTGCGTACTGCCGTCACCTCGATCACCCCGCTGCTGGACGTGCTGGGCCAGCAGTTCAGCTTCGGCACCACCATGACCGGCGTGCTGGGCATGCTGCCGACCGCCTCGTTCGCGCTGTTCGGCGTCGCCACCCCGGCGCTGGCACGACGCCTGGGCCTTGAGCGCACCACCCTGCTGGCCATGCTGATGGCCGCCACCGGCCTGCTGCTGCGCTCCAGCGCCGGCAACGTCGGCACCCTGCTTCTGGGCTCGGTGATCGCACTGGCCGGCATGGGCATCGGCAACGTGGTGGTGCCGCCGCTGGTGAAGCGCTACTTCGCCAACAAGGTCGGCACCATGAGCACGCTGTACATCAGCGTGCTGCAGCTGGGCACGATGATGCCGGCGCTGCTGGCGGTGCCGGTGGCCAACGCCGCAGGCTGGCGGGTGTCGCTGGGCATGTGGGCGCTGCTGGCGTTGGCGGCGACCCTGCCATGGCTGTTGCTGGCGCGCCATGCACCGAAACCGCTGCGGGACAGCAGCGACCCCACCGTGCAGCCGCACGGCAAGGTCTGGCGCACGTCGTTGGGCTGGAGCATGACGCTGATGTTCGGCATGACTTCGCTGATGACCTATTCGATGTTCACCTGGCTGCCGCGCATCGTGGTCGAAGCCGGTGCCACGCCCGCCTTCGGTGGGGTGATGGTGGCGGTGTTTTCGGCACTGGGCCTGCTGCCATCGCTGGTGATCCCGTCGCTGGCCGTGCGCCTGCAGAATCCGTTCCCGCTGGTGCTGATCGGCTTTTCGGCCTTCGTCATCGCCTTCGCCGGCCTGCTGTTCGCGCCGATGAAGGCGCCGTTGCTGTGGGCCTGCCTGCTGGGCGTCGGGCCGTCCACGTTCCCGCTGGCGCTGACCCTGATCAATCTGCGCACGCGCACCCCGACGGGATCGGCGGCCTTGTCCGGCTTCATGCAGGGCGTGGGCTACAGCTTCAGCTGCCTGGGCCCATTCCTGGTCGGCTGGCTGCACACCGTCAGCGAGGGCTGGACCCTGCCCTTCGCCTTCCTGTTCGGCTGCGCGGTGCTGATGCTGTGCGCCTCGTGGGTGGCCTGCAAGCCGCGCAAGCTGGAAGACCTGTGGTGATCGACCAGGCTGCCTGACGCCCCTCGCCGCGCAGCCGACCACCCCACACCCCACACTGCCGCCATCTACACACCGCCACCGCAGCGGGTGACGTAGCGTGTCCAAAGCTGACCCGGTTCGCGTCCAGAACCGGGCGCGGCTTGGGGGGCCGGACAGCCCGGGGACATGCCGCGCTGCCGCCCCCTTGGCGCCGGAACAATCAAAAATACCCCTCTCAACAATGGGTTGCAGAAGGGTTGGCCGATCCTTCACGGACTTTCCGTCACTCTGGTACGGGCCGCAACTGCCTGCATCGGCAAAGCGTCAGCTACAGTTGGCATGTGATGTGCGTCACATTTTTGAGTACATCGTTCAGCAATGGATGCTTAGGGGGTCTCATGGTTGTTCACCGTCCGCTGGCGCTGTGCGTCGGCCTGGCCTGCGCCACCCTGGCGTGCTGGGCCCACGCGGCCTCGCCGCCCGCCGCGATCACGCGCGCCGACCGGCTCGCCGAAATCGGCCACTACCGTGACCAGGCTCGCTGGGTCGATGCCCTGGCGGCGATCGAGCGGGCGCAGCTGCGCGAGCCCAACGACGACCTGCTGTATAAGCTGCAGGTATTGACCCTGGGCGACATCGGCAATGCCCATCGCGCCTGGCGGCTTTACCAGGCCCGGCCGAACCTGTTCGACCAGGACCAGAAAGCGCGGCTGGAGGCCAACTATGTAGCCAAGCTGGTCAACTGGAGCCTGGCCTACGGCGAAAGCGAAGACACCCGGCTGGACGAGGCCGAGGCTTCGCTTGCGGAAATGGAGCAGTACGTCGAGCGCGATGGCACAACGCAGGCGCAGGCGCCGCTGCGTATCCGCATGGACCGGCTGATCCTGCTCAACCGCCTGGCCCGCCACGCGAAGGTGCGCGACGAGGCAAGGGCGCTGCAGCGCGAGGGCCATGCCCTGCCCGATTACGTGCTGCCAGCAGTCGGCGACTCGCTGATGGCCACCCAGAACCCGGACGAGGCCATTCCCTTGCTGGAGGCCGCCGCAAAGAACGATCCCTCACGCTTCGAGTCTCGCTCGGAGCTGGCCTATGCCTACCTGGAAACCGAGCAGGCGGAGAAGGCGGTGAGCTACCTGCAGGCGTGGCAGAAGGATGAACCGGCATGGCGCTGGGGCGGTGGCAAGACACCCTTCCAGAACTGGGCGCGCTACGAAGCCGACCTGAACCTGGCGATGGTGCGGGCCTATAGCGGCGATCTGCCCACGGCCCAGCGCGAGCTGGAAGCGCTGGTCGACGTCGGCCCGGGCAATGGCAGCCTGCAGACCTCGCTGGGCAGCGTCTACCAGATGCGCGGCTGGCCACGGCGCGCACTGGAACGTCACCAGATGGCCTACACCCTCGACCCGCGTGACATCGCGCCGCGGCTGGGCATGTACGAATCCTACGTGCAGCTGCAACGCGACGACCTGGCGCGACCGTTGCATGACGATCTTCTTGCCCGCTATCCAAGTCAGCCGTCTGTGCAGCGCATGGAACGCGACTGGCGCGCCCATCGCGGCTGGCAGCTGTTGGCCAAGGTAGAGGGCGGCCGCAGTTCCGGCGGCGGCGGCAGCTCGCCGCTGGGCAATGACGACCTGCACTACGGCATGGAAGTCGCCTCGCCGGTTCTCAACGACCGCTGGCGCCTGTTCGCCTTCGCCGACCGCCGTTCGGTCACCTTCCAGGACCAGGATATCGATCCGCTGTGGATCGGTGCCGGCGTGCGCTACCGCTTCGACCGCGTCGATGCCGAGGCGGCGGTGCTGCGCCCCAACGACAGCATCGGTGACACCGGTCTGCGTGGCAGCGTCGGCTGGCAGTTCAACGACCGCTGGCATGCTGGCGTAACGGCCGCCCGCAATGATCCGGAAGCCTCGATGCAGGCACGCGTGGCCGGCATCACCGCCGACAGCGTCGCCGTTGCCGTGGATTACACGCGCAACGAACGCACGCACTGGAGCATCGGTGGCAGCCAGTTCCGTTACGACGATGGCAACCGCCGCGACACGCTGAACAGTGCGATCGAACAACGGCTGTTGACCCGCCCCCGCCTGTTGATCGATGGCCTGGGCAGTGTCTACACCAGCCGTGGCAGCCGCCACGATGCGCCGTACTTCAACCCCTCGCGGGATCGCTCGGTGGAAGTGGGCCTGCGCATCGACCAGCAGTTGTGGCGCCATTACGAGCGCCACTTCCGCCATCGCCTGACGGTGTCCGTTGGCAACTACTGGCAGGAAGGATTTGGCAGTTCGATCATTCCGACCGTGGCCTATCGCCACGAATGGCAGTTCGATCAGGGGCGGATCCTCGAGTACGGCGTGAGTTGGTCGCGGCCGGTCTACGACGGCCAACGTGAACGACATATCGGCTTCGATGCCACGCTGCGCTGGGGAGAATGAGATGGAACGGATGCTTCGCAACCTGACGACCGTACTGCTGCTGGCGCTGCTGTTCCTCGCCCTGCCCGCCGCAGCCCAGCGCGCCCGCTCGGCCGCGGAACTGGACGCGGCCGACAACGGCCTGCTGGTCCTCAGCTATCACGACGTGCGCGATGATGTGCTGGAGAAATCCGATGCCGACGCCTACGCGGTCAGCACGCAGAACTTCGCCGCACACCTGGACTGGCTGTCCGCCCATGGCTATCACCCGGTGTCGCTGTCGCAGCTGATCAAGGCCTCGCGTGGAGAAGCAAAGCTGCCGCCGCGGCCGGTGCTGCTGACCTTCGACGACGGCCTGCGCAGCGTGTACAGCCGTGTCTATCCGCTGCTGCGTGCGTACAACTATCCGGCGCTGGTGGCGGTGATCACCGACTACGTGGACATGGCACCGGGCCGTACCATCGACTACGGCTACCGTCCGTTCGGCCATGACGATTTCCTGACCTGGGACCAGCTGCGCGAGATGCAGGCCAGCGGCCTGATCGAACTGGCCAGCCACACCGACAACCTGCACCACGGCGTGCAGTCCAACCCGCAGGGCAACCAGACCCCGGCGGTGATCACCCGCATCTACGACCCCAAGGCGCAGCGCTATGAAAGCGCGCAGGAGTACGAAAAGCGCCTGCGCGACGATCTCGGCCGCAGCGTGCAGCGCATCGAAAAGGAACTGGGGGTACGCCCGAAAGCGATCGTCTGGCCGTATGCCGCCTACAACCAGTTGAGCAACGACATCGCCGAGCAGCTGGGCATGCCGGTGTCCTTCGACCTGGAAGGACGCAGCACGCCGGTGACTGCCGACCTGCACGGCCTGGCACGCCTGCTGGTGACCAGCAATCCAAACGTCACCTCGCTGGCCTTCGAGCTGCGTCGCAACGTCAACCTGGACGGTACCCGTGCACTGCAGATCGATATGGACTCGGTCTACGACAGCGACCCTGCACAGCAGGCGCGCAACCTGGATGCACTGATCGAGCGCGTGAAGCGGATCGGCCCGACGCATGTCTACCTGCAGGCCTTCGCCGACCCGGACGGCAACAACACCGCCGATGC
The DNA here is from genome assembly GCF_037969685.1 of Stenotrophomonas sp. G106K1. NCBI lineage: Bacteria > Pseudomonadati > Pseudomonadota > Gammaproteobacteria > Lysobacterales > Lysobacteraceae > Stenotrophomonas > Stenotrophomonas sp. G106K1. Next base: position 98,084 of record NZ_JBBPFR010000009.1, read on the forward strand.
CCTGTACTTCCCGAACCGGCACCTGCCAATGCGCGCGGACCTGTTCAACCGTGTCGCCTGGCAGCTGAAAACCCGTGCCGGGGTGAAGGTCTACGCATGGCTGCCGGTGCTGGGCTATGAACTGCCCGACGCTGCACAGCGTGCGGCGCTGGGCATCCAGAGTCCGGAACGCGATGGCATGTACCGCCTGGATTTCACCAAACCGCAGGCACGGCAGATCATCAAGGACATCTACGAAGACCTGGCGATCAATTCGTACTTCGAAGGCCTGTTGTTCCACGATGACGGCTACGTACGCGATACCGAGCTGGCGCAGCTGCCACAGGAAGGCAGCGACGGTGGCCGCACCCAGGCGTTGATCGATTTCACCCTGGAACTGCGCGACAGCGCACAACGCTGGCGCCCCAAGTTGGGCACCGTGCGCAACCTGTACGCGCAGCCGGTGCTGGAACCGCAAAGCGCGGCGTGGTTCGCCCAGCGCCTGGACCTGTTCAACCAGGCCTACGACCGCACCGCGCTGATGGCGATGCCGTGGATGGAAGGCAGCCGCCGTCCCCAGCGCTGGATGGACCGCCTGGTGGTGGCAGTGCGCGAGCACGACCCGGACCTGAAGCACACGATGTTCGAGCTGCAGACCGTGGACTGGCGCACGCAGACGCCGATCAGCGGCGAACAGCTGCGCGCGCAGATCCGTCGCCTGCAGGCGCAGGGCGTGCGCCATTTCGCGTGGTACCCGGACGATTTCATCGCCGACAAGCCGTCGACCCAGGATGCACGCGCGGCAATGTCCGCGCGCAACTTCCCGTATCCGGAGAAGTGACGTGGACATGAATCCGTGGCTCAACGCCATGTTCCAGTTCGCCTTCTTCTACCCCATGGTGATGGCGTTCTTCTGGATGTCAGGTGGCCTGTACTACTTCTTCCGTCGTGAGCGGAAGTCGCGTCCGCGCAACGATCCGCCACCGATGGCGGAGTATCCGTTCGCCAGCCTGTTGATTCCGTGCCACAACGAATCAGCGAACCTGGACGACACGCTCGGCGCAGCGCTGGCCCAGCGCTACCCGGATTTCGAAGTGATCGCCATCAACGATGGCAGCACCGACGATACCGGCGCACGCCTGGACGCGCTTGCAGCGCTTCATCCGCGTCTGCGCGTGGTCCACCTGGACCGCAACCTGGGCAAGGCCAACGCGCTGCGCATGGGCGCGCTGGCCGCGAGATCGGAGTACCTGGTGTGCATCGATGGCGATGCCATGCTGGAAGAGTTTGCGATGCACTGGATGGTCTGGCACCTGACCAGCGGCCCGCGCGTGGGTGCGGTTACCGGCAACCCGCGCATCCGCAACCGCTCCACCCTGCTCGGCCGTCTGCAGGTGGCCGAGTTCTCCTCGATCATCGGCATGATCAAGCGCGCCCAGCGCGTCTACGGCCGCATCTTCACCGTATCCGGAGTCATCGCCGCGTTCCGCCGCACCGCGCTGCACCGCATCGGCTACTGGGCCGATGACATGGTCACCGAGGACATCGACATCAGCTGGCGGCTGCAGCTGGATCATTGGGACATCCGCTACGAACCCAACGCGCTGTGCTTCATCCTGATGCCGGAAACCCTGAAGGGGCTGTGGCGGCAACGCCTGCGCTGGGCGCAGGGCGGCGTGGAAGTACTGCGACGCCATGGCTCATCGCTTTTCAGCTGGCGCAAACGGCGCATGTGGGGGGTGCTGCTGGAATACATCCTCAGTGTGCTGTGGGCCTACACGATGCTCGCCATCATCGTGCTGTGGGCGCTGGGCAAGTTCATCCCACTGCCGCCGCAGCTGTACATCGACACGTTGCTGCCGCAATGGCATGGGGTGATCCTGGCGTTGGTCTGCCTGCTGCAGTTCGCCAGCAGCCTGATCATCGACAGGCGTTACGAAACGCATATCGGCCGCAACTATTTCTGGGTCATCTGGTACCCGATGGCGTACTGGTTGATCAGCCTGTTCACCACGCTGGTGGCATTGCCGAAAACGCTGCTGAAGCGGCGTGGCAAGCGTGCCACCTGGGTCAGCCCAGACAGGGGTATCCGATGAACGCACACCGCCAGACGGCGTCGGCCAAGCCGTCCAACCGCTTCGACTCGCGCCTGATCCAGAAACCGCGCAAGCAACCCCGCCTGCAACGCACCGCCTGGGGGTTTGTGACCCTGGCGTTCTGGGGGTTCTACTTCTATCTGTGGGCGCCCTTGGTCACTCTGGTGTCCTGGCTGCTGGGTGGACAGCTGGCGTGGCTGCAGCTGTACGAGCGCAAGCAGCATCTGGACCCGTTCGTGATCGTCGCCCTGCCGGTGATCCTGGCCGGCTGTGCGCTGCTGCTGATCGCCTGGGCCGAGTACAACCGCTACCGCTTCGCCGGCAAGGAGCGTCGCCACCCGCGGGTGGACGCCAGCCGTTCGGAGATCGCCCATTCGCTTGGCGCCAGTGATCAGCTCGCCGAACAGATGTTCAATGCCAAGGCCATCACCCTGCACATGGATAAGCATGCGCGGCCGCTGGGCATGACTGCACAGCTGTTGCGGTAGGAGGGTTCGGCCGGGCTGCGCCCGGCCGTGAACCTACCTTCTGACCTGGCCTTCGCCGCGTACCACGAAACGTTCGACCGTGAGCGCTTCCAGTCCCATCGGGCCGTAGGCGTGCAGGCGCGTGGTGGAGATGCCGATCTCGCTGCCGAGGCCGAGCTGGCCGCCATCGGAAAAGCGCGAAGACGCGTTGACCATCACCACCGCCGAGCGCAACGCGTTGACGAAACGTTCGGCACTGGCCGCGTCTTCGGTCGCGATCACTTCAGTGTGGTCGGAGGTGTAGGTACGGATGTGCGCGATCGCTGCGTCAAGATCATCGACCACGCGGACCGCCAGTACCAGATCAAGGAACTCGGCGGCATAGTCGTCCTCGCTGGCAGCAGTGCTTCCCGGCAGCAACGGCTGCGCGCGCGCGTCGGCACGCAGCTGCACACCACGTTCGGCCAGCGCCTGCGCAGCGCGCGGCAGGAAGTCTGCGGCAATGTCCTGGTGTACCAGCAGGGTTTCCAGTGAATTGCACGCGGACGGGCGACTGCACTTGCCATCCACCAGCAGATCGAGCGCTTTGGCAGGATCGGCACTGGCATCCACGAACAGGTGGCAGACACCCTTGTAGTGCTTGATCACCGGCACCCGCGCGTGTTCTGCAACGAAACGGATCAGGCCCTCACCACCGCGCGGGATCGCCAGGTCGATCAGTTCATGCAGCTGCAGCAGTTCCAGCATGGCTTCGCGGCGCAGGTCGGTCAGCACCGTCACCGCAGCAGGGGGCACGCCGTTGGCCTTCAATGCTGCGGCCAACGCCTGGGCGATGGCGGTGTTGGAATGGATCGCCTCCGAGCCTCCACGCAGAATCACGCCGTTGCCCGCTTTCAGGCACAGTGCGGCGGCTTCGGCGGTCACGTTCGGGCGTGCTTCGTAGATCATCGCGATCACCCCCAGCGGCACGCGTACCTTCTGTACGCGGATGCCGTTCGGCCGCACGTCGTCGCGGGTCACCTGCCCGACCGGGTCCGGCAGGCCCGCCACCTCACGCACCGCATCGGCCATTGCCAGCAGCCGCGCCGGGTCCAGCGCCAGGCGGTCGAGCATCGCGCTGCCCACGCCCTTGTCGCGGGCGGCGGCCAGGTCGCGTGCATTGCCCGCAAGAATCTGCCCTGCATTGACCTCCAGCGCCTGCGCCATCGCCAGCAGCAGCGCCCTGCGCGCATCGCTGTCGAGGCCGGCGACCACCTGGGCTGCGTCACGGCAGGCGCGGGCCTGCGATTCGATCTCACTCATCGGGATATCCTGCAATGGGTTCATGGCAGTACCAGATCGTCGCGATGGACGACGGTACCGCCGTAGTTGTAGCCGAGTACGGTCTGGATATCGCGGGTGTGGCGGCCGGCAATGCGGCGCACGTCATCGGCGGCGTACTGGCTGACACCACGGGCCACGCAGACCCGGCCAGCTTCGGTGTTCCAGCACACCTGCACCATGTCACCACGCCGGAACGCGCCATCGGCACCGGTGATGCCACCAGGCAACAGCGATGCACCCTTCTCGCGCATCGCCTGCGCTGCACCGGCGTCGATCAGGATCGCGCCTTCGGCCAGCGGTGCGTGTCGCAGCCAGTGCTTGCGGGCGGCCTCGCGGCTGCGCGCCGCGTGGATGCGGGTGCCGAACAGGCGATCCTGTGCCAGCGCGCGCACCACCTCGCCGCTGCGGCCGTTGAACAGGTAGGTTTCGATGCCAACACGGCCGGCCTTGGCCGCGGCCTCCAGCTTGGTGCGCATGCCGCCGGTACCGGCGACTGAACCAGCACCACCGGCCATCGCCAGCACGGCATGATTCAACTCGGGCACGTCGTGCAGCGGCCGTGCATCGGCATGCGTGCGCGGGTCGGCACTATAGAGGCCATCGATGTCGGTGGCGATGAACAGTGCATCGGCATCGACCAGCGCCGCCACGGTCGCAGCCAGGTTGTCGTTGTCACCAAGCTTGAGCTCGTCCACCGACACGGTGTCGTTCTCGTTGACCACCGGCAGCGCACCCAGCCGCAACAGCTCGTTGAGGGTGGCCCGCGCATTGAGGTAGCGACGGCGGTTGCGCAGATCGTCATGGGTCAGCAGCACCTGCGCCACCGGGCGCTCGAAGAAGCGCTGCCACAGACCGATCAGCTGCGCCTGGCCAAGTGCCGCCAACGCCTGTCGCGCAGCCATCGCCGCACCGGGTTCATCGGCCCTGGGCAGGATCGCGCGGCCGGCAGCCACCGCGCCGGAGGAGACGATGACCACTTCGCGCCCAGCCAGCACATTGGCCGAGACGAACTGGGCCAGACCCAGCGCGTGACGCGGTGACAGGCCACCGCCATCGGCCGCGAGCAGGCTGCTACCGACCTTCAGCACGGCACGCCGCCACGACGGCAGCGCTTGTTCGGGGAACGGCGATGCAACGTTGGCGGCATGCACAGTCATCGGGGGCGCCTCAGCGGGTATTCCATTCATGGACGCTCAGCGCCGATGCCTGCATCGTCACCAGCGGATCGGTGGCGACGATCGCCTGCGCCTGCGCAAGGCTGTCGACGTTGCACAGCACATAGGCGCCGCCACTGCCATCGGCAAAGCCGCCGGTCAGCTGCAGCTTGCCCTCGGCCTGCAGCGCATCAAGAAAATCGCGGTGCGGTTGCACCACGGCGTCGGTGAAGCCGGGCTGGCGCATCGCCAGCACCAGGTAAACGGTGCCGGCCATCAGGACAGCGCCTGCCAGCGCGCGTTCAGTTCATCCAGGCGCAGGTCCGACGCCGAACCCGGCGATACACGCGCAGCCAGGCTGCCTTCCGGCGTACGCCCCTGCCCTGCGCTGTCGGCGCCGGCAGCAGCGGCCTTGTAGGCCTGGCGGAACGGCACGCCCGCGACCGCGGCTTCCACCGCTACGTCGGTGGCGTACATGCCCGAATCGATCGCTGCACGCAGCTTGTCATCGCGCCATTCCAGGTTGGCCAGCAGCGCCGGCAGCAGCTCCAGCGCGGCCAGGCCACGCCCGAAGCCGTGGAAGATCGCGCCCTTGGACGACTGCAGATCGCGGTGGTAGCCCGATGGCAGCGACAGCAGCTGCTCGATCTCGGTACGTGCGGCGGCGACGCTGGCATGGGTCGCCCGCATCAGCTCGATCACGTCCGGATTGCGCTTGTTGGGCATGATCGAACTGCCGGTGGTGTACTGCGCCGGCAGCGCGACGAAACCGAATTCGGCGCTGGTGAACAGCGAGAGGTCCCAGGCGATGCGGCGCAGGTCCAGGGTCGCGCCCCCCAGCGCTTCCAGTGCAGCCAATTCGAACTTGCCACGCGACAGCTGCGCGTAGATCGGCGAGATCTGCATGCGCGCAAAGCCGAGCGCAGTGGTGGTGTGTTCGCGGTCCAGCGGCAGGTTCACACCGTAGCCAGCAGCGGTGCCGAGCGGGTTGGCATCGACCAGCGCATGGGTATCGCGGGCACGCACAGCATTGTCGATGAAGGCCTCGGCCCAACCGGCCCACCACATGCCGGCCGAGGACACCACCGCACGCTGGATGTGGGTGTAACCGGGAATCGGCAGGTGCTGTTCGGCCTGCGCACGGTCAAGGGCGACCTTTGCCACTTCGGCGCTGACCTGCGCTACGCGCTGCAGCTTCTCCTTCAACCACAACCGGGTGGCGACCAGGATCTGGTCGTTGCGGCTGCGGCCGGTGTGGATCTTGCGGCCGGCATCACCAAGGCGCTCGGTCAACCGTGCCTCGATGGCCGAATGGCCATCTTCATACTGCGTATCCAGCACGAAGCGACCTTCGCGGAAGTCCTGCGCCAGCACCTCCAGCTCGCGCAGCAACCCTGCCAGTTCGTCGGCGTTGAGGATGCCGATGTGCTGCAGGCCCTGCGCGTGCGCGGCGCTGGCGGCGATGTCATGCAGGAAGAACTCGCGATCGAGGATCACGTCGTCGCCGGCGAGGAAGGTCTGGATCTGGGCATCGACAGCGACGCCTGGCTTCTGCCAAAGAAGGTCTGCCATGGGGGCTCCTGTACGGGGTTTCAGTGCGGGATCGACGTCAGTTCGTCGATGCCCAGCGCGAGATTGAGGTTCTGCATGGCCTGGGTGGCCGCGCCCTTGAGCAGGTTGTCCAGGGTCGCCACCACCACCACCCGCTTGCCGCCCGGGGCCAGCGTGAAGCCGCCAACCTGGGCGCCATGGCGGCCAGCGATGCGGCTCACCCACGGCGCCTCGTCCACGACCTCGATGAGTGCTTCACCGGCATAGGCCTGCTGGAAGCGCTCGACGATCTGCTCGCGGGTCTGCACACGGTTCAACCAGAGGTTGGCGGTGAGGGTGATGCCACGGAAATGCGGCGCGACATGCGGCATGAATTCGACGGCCACGCCGAGCTGCACGGACACCTCGCGCTCGTGCACGTGGTTGGTCAGCGCGTACGGCATCAGGTTGTCAGCCAGCAGCTCGACGTTGTTCTTGTCCGACGGCGAGGTGCCGGCACCGGAGTAGCCGGACACGCCGAAACACTGCGGCGGGCCCGCCAGCAGTTCCCGCAGCGGATGGATCGCCAGCTGCATCGCAGTGGCGTAGCAGCCAGGGTTGCTGATGTGCTTCTGGCCGTTGTAACGATCGCGGGTAAGCTCGGGCAGGCCGTAGTACCAGCTGTTGTCGAAACGGTAGTCGGCCGACAGGTCGACGATCACCGTGTCCGGTTTCGCCGTTTCCAGCGCCGCCACGAACGGAGCAGCCAGGCCGTTGGGCAACGCCAGGATCACCGCATCCACGCCCTTGGCGGCCACGGCATCGGCGTCGAGATTTTCGAACTGCAGTTCACCCTGCCACTGCGGGTAGTGGTCGGACACGCGCTGCCCGGCCAGTTCGCGCGAGGAAACGAAGCCCAGTTGCAGGTTCGGATGCGCGGCCACCAGCCGGATCAGCTCGGCGCCGGTATGGCCGCGGGCGCCGACGATGCCGACGGTGAACGAGGAGGAAGTGCTCATGCGTGCGTACTCATGCGTGCGAGTCGAGGCGGTGCTGCAGGTGGCGTTTCACACCCTGCCATTCCGCGTCGATGATGGAAAAGATGACGGTATCGCGCGGCGTGCCGTCGGGATGGCGACGGTGATTGCGCAGCACGCCATCCTGCTTGGCACCCAGGCGTGCGATCGCGGTGCGCGAGGTGAAGTTGAACCAGCTGGTTTCAAACACCACGCTCAGGCATTCCAGCCGCTCGAAGGCATGGCTGAGCAGCATCAGCTTGGTTTCGGTGTTGACCCCGGTGCGCTGCACCGACTCGCCATACCAGGTGTAGCCGATGCTGAGCCGCGGCACGTCTGCCTGCAGGTCGTAATAACGGGTGGTGCCGACGATCTGGTCGTTGGCATCGAACACCACGAACGGCAGCACCTTGCCCTCGGCCTGAACCTGCAGCGCGGCCTGCACATAGCTGGTCATGGTCTTCGCATCAGGCACCTGGGTGTACCAGAGCCGGGACAGCGCGCCGTCGCCCAACGCACCGCGCAGACCATCGATATGGCTCATCTGCAGTGGTTCCAGCCGCGCATGCGTGCCGGTCAGCGTGGGTACCTTGGTCCAGTCTGCGTGGTTCATCGCGCTCAGCCCTCCAGGCTCGGTGCACGCGCGGCGCAATGGTCGACATAGGTCCTGATCCGGTCGATGCCATCGGCACCGTACCAGAACACCTTCCAATTGCCCTGCTTGTAGCAGCCTTCGGATTCGGCGTAGTAGAAATGGTTGATCGGGTTGCCGTTGCGTGAGCGCCAGAACAGCTGCGGAGTTTCTTCCCGCATCACGTTCCAGACGGCGCGGCCAAGGCCTTCACCCTGCGCATCGTCGAGCACGGCGAACTTGTCCAGGTACACGCCCTCGGCTTCATCGGTGAGGATCACCGCCGTGCGGTAGTTCTCGCTGACATAGGCGCGCAGCAGCGTGGTCTTCTCGAAATAGTCCGGCACCAGGGTACGGCCGAAACTGGATTCGATCAGGCCCTTCAGGCGCGGCAGGTCCAGCTCGCTCCAGGCGGTTGCACGCAGCACCTTCTCGCCCTTGCGCACCAGCGTGCCCGAGCCCTTGTGGGTGAACAGCTCCTTGGCCAGGTCGGCGGGCCGGGTGATCGACACCGACGATTCCAGCGGCAGCCGGTCCAGCAGGGACTTGATCTGTTCGATCTTCACCTTCATGCCACCGTGGATCCACGGCTGTGCGATCAGGTGGTCGTACTCGGTGGACAGGTTGATCGAATCGATCACGCTGCCCTCTTCGTCCAGCAGGCCGCCGGTACCGGTCAGGAAGATGATCTTGTACGGCTGCAGTTCCTGCACCAGTTCGTTGGCGGCGAAGTCGGCATTGACGTTGAGGATCTGCCCACCGGCGGTCTCACCGAGGCTGGTGATGACCGGGATCGAGCCTGCGCGCAGGCTGGCTTCGATCGGTGCCAGGTTGACCTTCTTCACCTCGCCGACCAGGCCGTAGGTATCCACGCCCAGGTACTCCGCCTCGAACACGCCACCGGTGATGGAAGTGGCGCGCGCGCCATTTTGCTGCAGGGCTTCGACCAGGCGCAGGTTGGATTGCTGGAACACCCGGCGCACGATCGCCAGCGCTTCCGGCGAGGTCACCCGCAGGCCGTTGACCGTCTGCTTTTCAATGCCGGCGGCCGACAGTTCCGCATCCAGCTGTGGGCCGGCGCCGTGCAGCACGATCGGGGTCAGGCCGACTTCCTGCAGGAACGACAACGAGGAGGTCAGCGCGTCGAGATCGTCGCGCAGCACTGCGCCGCCGACCTTGACCACGGCGAAGCGCTTGGCGTCCAGCTGCGAAAAGCGCTTGAGGTACTGGCTGATCTCCTTCGCGCTGGCCATGCTCGAGAGCAGGCGCACGATGGTCTGGCGGGTCTGGCGGTGGGGCTGGAGGGCAGGAGACATTTCGGTTTCGTCACAGGCGGCGGTCGCCGCGTTGCAGTTCCGCCGCGCAGAAGCGCAGCGGCGTTGTGGGTCGATCAGGCGCCGGCGGCGATGATCCGGTGTACGGCGTCGGTGTAGCGCTGCAGCTGTTCCAGCGTTACGAACTCGTCGGCGGTATGGGCCTGGGCGATGTCGCCCGGGCCGAACACCATCGTGGTGTAGCCAGCGGCCGAGAACAGCGACGCCTCTGTCCAGAAGTCCACCGCGTTGCCGATCGGAATATCCAACGCGTCGGCCACGTCGCGCGCCAGCAGGCGGCGGTTCTCGGCTTCGGCGATGTCACCGGCCGGCAGGCTGGGGCCACGGAAGGTTTCGGTGAACAGTGCCGCTTCCGGCTCGGCGAAGCCGGCAAAGGTCGCCAGCAGCGCATCGATATCCATCGACGGCAGCGGCCGGAAACCAAAGCGCACTTCCGCCGCCGGCGCGATCATGTTGGCCTTGATGCCGCCATCCACGCGCCCGATGTTGAAGCGCAGGCCGGTCAATCCACCGAAGCGTGCCGAAGCCAGCGATTCGACGTGGTCCAGCGCGCGGTTACCCCAGCGCATCGTCTGGTGCAGCGCACTGGCAGCTGCGTCCTGCTTGCCCGACGCATGGCCGGCACGGCCGGTGAACTGCATCAGCACCGAGCTGATGCCACGATGCGCGAGCACCGCTTCGCTCATGGTCGGTTCGGCCACCAGCACCGCTTCGTACTTGATGCCCCGGGCCAGGAACGCAGCAATACAGCGCGGATCGTTGGCTTCTTCATCGCTGGAGAACAGGAACGCCGCGTCGCCATTACTGGCATTGGCTGCAGCCACCAGCGCAGCAGCCGCACCCTTGATGTCACACACACCGAGGCCGACCACGCGGTCGTCCATGCGGCGCATCACGTGCGGGTCGGCACTCCAGTGCGGCGAGTCCGGCACGGTGTCCAGATGCACATTGAACAGGTACTTCGGCGTACCGCGCACGGCGTACAGGCTGACCGCGCCGGCACCATGGTCGATCACCTCGACATTGAATCCGGGCAGGTTGTCGCGCAGGTAGTCGAAGATGCCACCGGTGGTGATCGCACGCGGCGGGTTGCGGGTGTCGAAGGACACCAGCGCCTGCAGGTGATCGAGCGTCTGTTCAAGCATGAATCAAAGATCCTTCAGTACAACGTGTACCGGCTGGAGGAGAGCCCCCTTGATGTTCAAGGGGGCGCGCCAACGGCGCGGGGATTAGGTGAAATGCGCGGGCTCGTGCTCAAGTCAACCACGGTTGACTTGAGCAAAGAGCGTCGAACTCATGCCGAACAGCTTGATGAAGCCTTCTGCTTCTTCCACACCCCAGTCGGCCGACTGCGCATAGGTGGCGCCCTTGGTGTTGAGCAGGTGCGGCGACTTCACCGCAACGGCGTCGACGCGACCGCCACGAGTTTCCAGCACCACTTCGCCGTTGACCTTGGCCTGCGAGGACTTCAGGAAGGCTTCGATGTCGGTCTTCAGCGGGTCGTGGTAGAAGCCTTCGTACACCAGCTCCACCCACTTGCGCGCCACGTCCGGCTTGAAGCGGTTCTGCTGCTTGGTCAGCACCGCATCTTCCAGCGCGCGGTGTGCGGCCAGCAGCGAGACCAGGCCCGGTGCCTCGAACACGATGCGGCCCTTCAGGCCGATCACGGTGTCGCCGGTGTACACGCCACGGCCGACGCCGTAGGGGGCGAACAGCTTGTTGAGCTGGGCCAGGATCTGCTCACCCGGCAGGGCCTTGCCGTTGAGCTCCACGGCTTCGCCTTCTACAAACTTCAGGGTGACGGTCAGCGGTGCTTCCGGCCATTCGCTGCGCGGTGCGCACCAGCCACGGGCGCCCTCGCCCGGCGCTTCCCAACGATCGATCTCGCCGCCTGACATGGTCAGGCCCAGCAGGTTCTCGTTGATGGTGTAGGCCTGCTGCTTGGCGCGCACGCCGAAGCCACGCTCTTCCAGGTACTTCTGCTCGTAGGCGCGGGTCTGGGTGTGTTCCTTCTGGATCTCGCGGATCGGCGCGATGATCTGGTAGTCACCCAGGGCCTTCACTGCCAGGTCGAAACGCACCTGGTCGTTGCCCATGCCGGTGCAGCCGTGGGCGATGATGTTGGTGCCCAGTTCGGCGGCGCGCTTGAGCGCGGCATCGACGATCAGATAACGGTCCGACACCAGCAGCGGGTACTGGCCCTGGTAGCCCTCGCCGGCCCACACGAACGGCTTGACGAAGCCGGACCAGATGGCCGGACCGCCATCGACGGTCTGGTGGCTGGTGACACCCAGTTCGGCGGCACGCTTCTCGATGAAATCGCGCTCTTCGTCATCCACGCCGCCGGTATCGGCGAACACGGTATGCACGTTGTAGCCGCGCTCCTGCAGGTACGGCACGCAGAAGCTGGTATCAAGGCCGCCGGAGAAGGCGAGAACGACGTCTTTGTTGCTCATGGGGGTATGTCCTGGTAGCGCCGGGCCGTGCCCGGCGGGAGTGTTCGAATCGAAAAGAATCAGCGCCCGGCAACAGCGGCCATGATCGCCTTCTGCACATGCAGGCGATTCTCGGCCTCGTTGATGGCGATGCAGTGCGGCGAATCCATCACGCCGTCGGTCGCCTTCACGTTGCGGCGCAGCGGCAGGCAGTGGCTGAACACACCGTTGTTGGTCAGCGCCATCTTCCGCTCGTCGACGATGAAGTGCTTGAACTGGTCGCGGATCGGCTTCTCCGGCTCCCAGTTGCCGAAGAACGGCAGCGCGCCCCAGCTCTTGGCGTAGACCACGTCGGCACCGGCATAGGCGCTGTCGATGTCATGGCTGATCTTCAGCGAACCGCCGCTCTCGGCCACGTTCTGCTCGGCCCAGCCCATGTAGCGCTCGTCGAGGATGTAGTCGGCAGTCGGGCACAGCAGCGTCACGTCCATGCCCATGCGGGTGGCGATGGTCAGCGCCGAATTGGCCACTGCGGTGTTCAGCGGCTTGGGGTGGTAGGTCCAAGTCAGCACGTACTTCTTGCCGCGCAGGTCCTGGGTACCGAAATGTTCCTGCAGCGCCATCACGTGCGCCAGTTCCTGGCACGGATGGGTGATGGTCTCCATGTTGATCACCGGCACCGGCGAGTACCTGGCGAAACTCTCGAGCACGACGTCCTGGCGGTCGTAGGCCCAGTCGACGAACTTCGGGAACGCCCGCACGGCGATGATGTCGCAGTAACGGCCGAGTACCTTGGCCACTTCAGCGATGTGCTCTTCGGTATCGCCGTCCATTACCGTGCCGAGGTTGAACTCGATCGGCCATGCATCCTTGCCCGGCTGCAGCACCACTGCGTGGGCACCGAGCTGGAACGCGCCCAGCTCGAAACTGGTGCGGGTGCGCATGGAGGGGTTGAAGAACACCAGCGCGATCGACTTGCCCTTGAGCTGGTCGCCGAGCTTGTTGCGCTTGAACAGCGCAGCCTGGGTCAGCAGCGCGTCAAGTTCGCTGCGGCTCCAGTCCTGGGTGTTCAGGAAGTGCTTGGGGGACATCATCATTCCTTGCATGAGCGGCGCCGGTGGCCGACGCGGTGGAAGGTGGAAGGGAAAACCGGGAACCAAGGTGATACGAAAAGGTTGCAGATGAAGCTTTCAGAACGCGGAAACGAAAAAACCCAGCCGGCGGGCTGGGTTTTTTTCGGACGAACAGCAGAAAGCTCCGGATTACCCAGCGAGAATGTGGGGTTCCGGTCGACGGGCACGCGACGTCATGCCAGTGGCCTGGCGGGCGGCGCTGCTGTCGTGCTGGAAGTCGGTGAGCTTCATTGGTCGGCAATCTTTACATGCGGCCGGGGCCGGCGCAAGAGGCCGCCGTCGCAGAATCAGGGGGTGCCAGCAGCAGCCTGCTCGGGGCCTACCCACGGGGTGATCGAAACCCGGATCTTCAGCCGGTTGCCCGGGTCTTCCGGCAGCCGTGAACGGTACTTGGTGCCCTTGTAGACATAGTCCACGTCGTAGGCGATGGGGCGGCGGAACTCACGCCCGACAGGCACGATACGACAATCCCGGGTCAGCATCGGACCGGTATTGGCCGGCGCCGGGGCGGGGGCTTCCGCCGGAAGCTCTTCCAGCCCCTCCTCGTCGCTGCGCTTGAACATCGAGCGAACCGAATCCCACAGGCGGCCGATGCGGCCCTTGTCCTCGACCGGCTCCTCGCCGGTGACGTTGACCGGGGCCAGGGTGCGGGTCGAGACCGGCTCGCAGTGCTCCTCGGTACGGGTCGCCCGCAGAGTCTGGAACACCGGCTCCACGTTGAGCACCTGGGCGTAGTCGAACTTCACGTTCTCCACGATCACCACCCGGTTGCGGGGCTCGGCCTCCTGGGCCAGGACCACGGCGGGCAGCGCCGACAGGCAGGCCAGGGTCAGCAACGCGGTGGTTTTCATTGGCGATGGGAGCAGGGACACGGCAATAGTGTAGGCAGTGGTGACCGCAAGGGGCTGAACATTACCCGTCCGCGTCGTTCCTGCCCACCCCACCCCGGCCGCCGGTGACGTCCACCGGTGGCAATGGTCCCCCCAAAGGGCCTCGACACGTTCTAAAATCACAGGCTTGTCCCCCAGTCACAGACCCATGACCCTGCGCCTGCACAACAACCTGACTCGCCAGCTCGAACCGTTCACCCCGCTCGACCCGGCCTGTCCGACCCTGTATGTGTGCGGCCCGACGGTCTACAACTACGTGCACATCGGCAACGCCCGTGGGCCGGTGGTGTTCGGGGTGCTGGCCGACCTGCTGCGGCGGCGCTTCGGTGCCCTGCGCTACGCCCGCAACATCACCGACGTGGACGACAAGATCAACACCGCCGCGCGCGAGCAGGGGGTGCCGATCAGCACCATCACCGACCGTTTCGCCGCGGCCTACCGTGAAGACATGGCCGCGCTGGGCGTGGTGCCGCCGGACATCGAACCGGAAGTGACCGCGCACATGGCGCAGATCATCACCATGATCGAGCAGCTGGTCAGCAGCGGGCATGCCTACGCCGCCGAGGGCCATGTGCTGTTCGCCGTCGGCAGTTTCGAGGGCTACGGCAAGCTGTCGCGCCGCGATCCGGACGAAATGCTGGCCGGCGCCCGTGTCGAGGTTGCTCCCTACAAGCGCGCGCCCGGCGACTTCGTACTGTGGAAGCCGTCCGGCGACGACCTGCCCGGCTGGGAATCGCCGTGGGGCCGCGGCCGTCCGGGCTGGCATATCGAATGCTCGGCGATGGCCGCCGCACACCTGGGCGAGACCATCGACATCCATGCCGGTGGCGTCGACCTGCAGTTCCCGCACCACGAAAACGAGATCGCGCAGAGCGAGTGCGCGCACGGCGGCAAGGTGTTCGCACGCTTCTGGCTGCACAACGGCATGCTCAACTTCGGCGGCGCCAAGATGAGCAAGTCGATCGGCAACATCGAGCGCGTCCACGACCTGGTGCGTAAACACGCCCCCGAGGCCCTGCGCCTGGCATTGCTGTCGGCCCACTACCGGCAGCCGCTGGACTGGTCCGACGCGCTGATCGAACAGTCCGGCCGCACCCTCGACCGCCTGTACGGCACCCTGCGCGAGCTGGCCGATGTGGCCGCCACGGCAGCGATCCCGGCAGACATCGAAGCGGCATTGGATGATGATCTCAATACGCCGCAGGCACTGGCCGAAGTGGCCCGTATCGCCGGCGAAGCGCGCCGCGCCACCGATCCCGGCGAACGCGCACGCCTGAAGAGCGAACTGCTCGGTGCCGGCCTCGCTCTCGGCCTGCTGCAGGCCGATCCGGCGCAATGGTTCGGCAACGCCGCTGGCGACAGCGACGACGACGCGCGCATCCAGGGCTTGATCGACGAACGCGCGGCGGCCAAGCAGGCGCGCGACTTCGCCCGTTCCGACGCCATCCGCGACCAGCTGGCCGCCGAAGGCATCGTGCTGGAAGACACTCCGCAGGGCGTGCGCTGGTCGCGCAAGCGCGGCTGACCTGCCCTGCCCCGTGGCCGGCCCCACCGGCCACGCCCCCACTGTAGAGACTGTTGTGATCGACTCCCCGTTCCCGCTTGAACCCACCGCCGCCGAGGCACAGACGGCCATCGCCGAGGAATTCGGTTTCTTCGGTGACTGGTCCGAGCGCTACCAGTACCTGATCGACCTCGGCCGCAAGCTGCCCGCCTTCCCCGAAGAGTGGAAAACCGAAGAGCACCGTCTGCTCGGTTGCCAGTCGATGGTCTGGATCGTGCCGGAAGGCAATGCGCAATCGCTGCGCTTCCACGCCATCAGCGATTCGGCCATCGTCTCCGGCCTGATCTTCCTTGCGCTGCGCGTGTACTCCGGCCGCACCGCGCAGGAAATCCTGGCCACCGAACCCAGCTATATCCAGGATATCGGCCTGTCCCGCCACCTGTCGCCGACCCGCAGCAACGGCGTGGCGGCGATGCTGGCGTTCATCCGTGAGACCGCGCAGGCCCAGCTGCAGCGCGATCCATCGTGAACGAGCCTGCCACGGCCGAAGAGACCGCGCTGGGCCTGCTGTCCCGTCCCGGTTTCGCCCGGCTGCTGGCATACCGCATCTTCGCGATGCTGTCCTACCAGGTGGTCGCGGTCACCGTCGGCTGGCACATCTACGAAGTCACCCGCAATCCGTTCTCGCTGGGCCTGATCGGCCTTGCCGAGGTGCTGCCGTTCTTCTGCGTGGCGCCGTTCGCCGGTTATCTGGTGGATCATCTGCCGCGCCGCAAGCTGGGCATGGTCGCCTGTTCCGGACTGATCGCCACCGCGCTGGTGCTGACCAGCGTGGCCAAGGGCTGGCTGCCGTTTGAAGGCGTATGGCCGATCTATGCGGCCATCGCCCTGACCGGCATGGTCCGCGCCTTCCTGTCGCCGATCTACAACGCCCTGTTCGCCCGCGTGTTGCCACGTGAACATTTCGCCCGTGGCGCCGGCCTGGGCGCCGTGGTGTTCCAGACCGGCATGATCGCCGGCCCGGCACTGGGTGGCGTGCTGGTCGGCTTCGGTGGCAAGGGTCTGTCCTATGCGGTGGCCACGGCCTTCGCGCTGGTGGCGATGGGCTGCCTGGCCACCCTGAAAGTTGAAGAGCCGGTACATGCCGGCCCCGCCGCCCCGATCTTCAAGAGCATTGCCGAAGGCGCGCGCTTCGTGGTCGGCAACCGGATCATGGTCGGCGCCATGGCGCTGGACATGTTCTCGGTGCTGCTGGGCGGCGTGGTGGCGATGCTGCCGGCGTTCCTGCACGAGATCCTGCACCACGGCCCGGAGGGCCTGGGCATCCTGCGCGCGGCCCCGGCAGTGGGTTCGGTGTGCGTCGGCCTGTGGCTGGCGCGCCACCCCCTGCACCGCAACGCCGGCCGCGTGCTGCTGTTCGCAGTGGCTGGCTTCGGCCTGTGCGTGATCGGCTTCGGCCTGTCCCAGCACTTCTGGCTGTCGGCATTGATCCTGCTGTTCTACGGCGCCTTCGACGGTGTGTCGGTGGTGATCCGCTCCACCATCCTGCAGCTGGCCACGCCGGAAGAGATGCGCGGCCGGGTATCATCGATCAACGGCATCTTCATCAGCTCGTCCAACGAACTGGGCGCGTTCTATGCCGGCACGATGGCCAAGGTTCTGGGGCTGGTACCGGCGGTGGTGCTGGGCGGGTTCGCGGTGCTGAGCGTGGCCGGGGTCACTGCATGGAAGAACCCGGCGCTGCGCAAATTGAATCTGCGCGATCTGCAGTGATCCCGCGGAGAGCAGGTTCGGCGGCGTGGGGCGTTTGATTGCCCCGTCACTCTTCCTCGATGCGGTGCTCGGCTCGCTACAAGGCGGACCCAACAGCGGCGGAGCATACGCATGGCCGCTCCTGGTAGAGCCAAGCCATGCTTGGCTGTTCTTGCTCTTCCCTCCACCCTCCGGCTTCGGCCTGAGCCGAGCGAGGGCTCGGCTCTACAGC
Source organism: Stenotrophomonas sp. G106K1 (assembly GCF_037969685.1). NCBI lineage: Bacteria > Pseudomonadati > Pseudomonadota > Gammaproteobacteria > Lysobacterales > Lysobacteraceae > Stenotrophomonas > Stenotrophomonas sp. G106K1. Next base: position 115,560 of record NZ_JBBPFR010000009.1, read on the forward strand.
GGCCGCACTTGGCAACCGTCTGGAGCGGGCGGGTCACGAAACAACCAAGGCGCTGCTCTACACAGCCAACCCGAACCCAACAAAAAACCCGGCCGAAGCCGGGCTTTTCGCATGACATCACAACGAACCGGAATCAGTCGCCCTGCTGCTTCTGCAGGTGCTCCCAACGCTCCTGGGCGTCGATGGTGCGCTCGGCGGTCAGGCGCGCTTCGAGGCGCTCCAGGCCGATTTCTTCACCGGTGTCCACGCAGTACCCGTAATCGCCCGCTTCCAGACGCTTGAGGGTGCTGTCGATCTTGCCGATCAGCTTGCGGTAACGGTCACGGGTGCGCAGTTCCAGCGAGTTCTCGGTTTCGCGGGTCGCGCGCTCGGCTTCATCGCCGATGTCACGCACTTCCTCACGCAGGTTCTCGATGGTCTGCTTGGACTCTTCCACCAGGTCGGCGCGCCAGTTCTGCAGGCGCTGGCGGAAGTACTCCTGCTGCAGCGGGCTCATGTACTCCTCGTCCGAGGCCGGCTTGTAGCCTGCGGGCAGGATCGGGCGGCCAGTGGCCTCGTCAGTCTTGTATTCGACGACCTTGTACTTGCTGCGCGGCGCAGGTGCCGACGAACGGGCGGCGACGGCCACGGCGACCTTGCCCACGGGGCGGGTCACGGTCTTCGGAGCGGAATCGGATTTCACGGCGGTTTTAGCAGGCGATTTCGAAACGGGCACGGGATTCTTGGATTGCGGGGCGGTCGATGCTGCAGAAGCGGCGGCCGGGGCCGGCTTGGGGGCCGGTTTGGCTGCTGCCACTGCCGCGGTCTTGGCCGGGACAGACTTGGCCGGGGCCGGCTTCGCAGCTGGCTTCGGTGCGGACTTCACTACAGGGGCCGGCGTCGGCTTCGCAGCCGGCGCGGCGACATTCTTGGCAGTCTTGGCGGCAGATGCCGGCTTGGCAGGCGCCACCTTCTTTGCTGCCGGCTTCGCAGCAGGGGCGGCGGCAACCTTCTTCACCACCGCCTTCGGCGCCGGCTTGGCTGCTGCCTTCTTCGGTGCCGGCTTGGCAGCGGCCTTCTTCACCGGCGCAGCCTTGCTGGCAACCTTCTTCACCGCCGGCGCCTTCTTGCTGGCAGCGACAGGTTTGGCCTTGATCGGCGCAGCGGGTTTCTTCGCCACTGCCGGCTTGCCGGACTTGGCCGGCGCTTTCTTTGCGGTGGCCTTCCTGGCCGCCGGTTGTGAGGATGCCGCCTTGGTCACCGGCTTGCTGGCCGGCTTCTTGGCAACGGGCTTGGCCGCCAACGTCTTCACAACAGGCTTGGCGGTTTTCTTGGCGGCCTTGACGGCCTTCTTTGCAGTTTTTTTAGCAGCCACGAAACGCTCTTCCTTGGATTCCCCGGGGCCCGGGAAAGCGGGCCTTTATAGCCTACCCGACCCGCAGCAGCAACCTTGAGGGCCCGCTCCATTCAGTCCAGGAGTCAACGGGTCCAAGGCGCGGTCCGACGAACACGGACCGCCTTGCGCGGTACGGAACCTGTCCGGCACCTGGAGGGGTGCCGATAGCGGTCGCAGGCCATGTACGACATGCGACCAACGGCCCATCCTGCACAAATGCGGCCTTCATGCCAACTGGCTTAAGATGACTGAGTGATCTCGCGCCTGCTCATCGCCCTGCTGCGCTTCTACAAGCGCTTCATCAGCCCGCTGCTGGGGCCTCGCTGCCGTTTCGTGCCGAGCTGCTCTGAATACGCCATGGACGCCATCTCCCGGCACGGCCCGCTGCGCGGCAGCTGGCTGGCGGCGCGACGGCTGGGCCGCTGCCATCCGTTCCATCCCGGCGGCTTCGATCCAGTGCCCGAATCTCCCAACGCCCCTTCTTGCCGTTGCACAGGAAAACACTGACATGTCCTCCACGCTCATCACCAACGCCCGCCTGGTCAACGAAGGCCACACCTTCGAAGGCGACCTGCGCATCGAGAACGACCGCATCGCGCAGATCGGCAAGGGGTTGACCCCGCGTGATGGCGAACAGGTGGTGGATGCGGCCGGTCGCTGGCTGCTGCCCGGGATGATCGACGACCAGGTGCACTTCCGCGAACCGGGCCTGACCCACAAGGGCGACATCGCCAGCGAATCGGCCGCGGCCGTGGCCGGTGGCCTGACCAGCTTCATGGACATGCCCAACACCAACCCGCCGACGCTCGACTCGACCATTCTTGAAGCCAAGTACGAGCTGGCGCGCGGCCGTGCCTGGGCCAACTACGGTTTTTACCACGGTGCCAGCAACGACAACCTGGACGCCATCCGCGCGCTCGACCCGAAGAAGGCGCCGGGCGTGAAGGTGTTCATGGGTGCATCCACCGGCAACATGCTGGTCGACAACCCGGAAACGCTGGACGCGATCTTCCGCGAGTGCCCCACCCCGATCATCACGCACTGCGAAGACACGCCGATGATCGATGCCAACCTGAATGCCTTCCAGGAAAAATACGGCGACGCACTGACCCCGGAGATGCACCCGGACATCCGTTCGCGCGAAGCCTGCATCAAGTCGACGCGGCTGGCCATGTCGCTGGCACGCAAGCACGGCACCCGCCTGCACGTGCTGCACATCTCCACCGCCGACGAACTGGCGCTGTTCGAGAAGGGCCCGCTGATCCGCGCCGACGGCAGCCGCAAGCAGATCACCGCCGAGACCTGCGTGCATTTCCTGCACTTTGCCCGCCCGGATTACGCCAGCAAGGGCAACCTGATCAAGTGCAATCCAGCGATCAAGGATGTGGCCGATCGCGAGGCGATCACCGCCGCGTTGGCTGACGACGTGCTGGACGTACTGGCCACCGACCACGCCCCTCATACCTGGGAAGAGAAGCAGAAGCCCTATGCGCAGGCGCCTTCCGGCCTGCCGCTGGTGCAGTACGCGCTGGTCGCCGCGCTGGAACGCGTGCACGAAGGCAAGCTGAGCCGCGAGCAGGTGGTGCAGAAATTCGCCCATGCTCCCGCCCAGCTGTTCGACGTGGAAGAGCGTGGCTTCCTGCGCGAAGGCTACTTCGCCGACCTGGTGCTGGTGGAAGACGTGCCGTTCATGGTCAAGCGCGAGGACGTGCTGTCCAAGTGCGGCTGGTCGCCGTTCGAAGGCACCACGTTCCAATCGCGCATCGCCTCCACCTGGGTCAACGGCCAGCTGGTGTGGGACGGCAGCAAGCTGGTGGGGCAGCCCGCCGGCCAGCGCATGACCTACGACCGCTGATGCGTTCGGCACTCATGTTCGGGGCGCTGCTGCTGGCGGCGCCCCTGTTCACCGCACCGTCGGCACAGGCGCAGGACGGCATCGGCGACCTGATCGACAGCCGCGTGGTGTTCCCGGCCATCGCGTCGCAGGGCGCGCTGGTGATCGGCAAGGTTCCCGCAGGCAGCAGCGTGCGCTACGCAGGCCGCGACCTGCGCGTGAGCAGCTACGGCAGCGTGGTGTTCGGCATCGGTCGCGATGAGAAGGGCCCGCTGCAGGTACAGATCCGCCGACCGGATGGCAGCAGCGAGACGGCCACCATCACCGTGACCCCGCGCGACTGGCCCACCGAACGGGTAAACGGTGTGCCGCCGAAGACGGTCAATCCGCCGCCGGCCATCGCCGAACGGATCAAGCGCGAACAGGCGCAGGTAACTGCGGCGCGTGCGCGCGACGACAACCGCACCGATTTCACCCAGACCTTCATCTGGCCGGTGCAGGGTCGCATCAGCGGCCGCTTCGGCAATGCGCGCGTGTACAACGGCCAGCCCGGTTCCGGTCACTCCGGCATGGACATCGCAGTGCCGACCGGCACTCCGGTGAAAGCACCGGCTGCCGGCGTGGTGACATTCGCGGGCCCCGATCTGTACCTGACCGGCGGCACCCTGCTGCTCGACCATGGCTTCGGCGTCAGTTCGAACTTCCTGCACCTGTCGCGCATCGACGTGAAGGTTGGCGATCGCGTCGAACAGGGCCAGGTGATCGCCGCCGTCGGCGCCACCGGCCGTGCCACCGGGCCGCACCTGCACTGGGGCATGAACTGGTTCGACACCCGCATCGACCCGCTGCTGGTGCTGGAACGCAAATAACGCGCGCAATGCGCTGTGGTGGGTGCCGACCTTGGTCGGCACAGTCTCACTGGTGGGTGCCGACCTTGGTCGGCACAATCTCACTGGTGGGTGCCGACCTTGGTCGGCACAATCTCACTGGTGGGTGCCGACCTTGGTCGGCACAATCTCACTGGTGGGTGCCGACCTTGGTCGGCACAATTCCTCAGAGCGTGCGGACCAAGGTCCGCACCCACCAGAAGCAGTCAGCAGGCCAATCGTTCAGCCGCGCGCGGCCCACCACACGCGCAGCAACGTGCGCACGGGCGTCGCTTCAATCGGCTTGCCGGCGGCCAGCGCGGCCAGGCGGGCACGCGCCAGGCTCGACCACACGCGGCGCGCACGCGGACCGGGCACACGGGTGCCCCACCCTTTCAGCAGCTGCTGCGCCCAACGCTGCGCAGCGTTGCCGGCATCCTCGTCCAGCAGGCTGCGCGGCACGCCGGCCACACCAGCGTCCTGCAGGCGCTGGGCCAGAGTCTGCAGCAGCACCGCACGGCCGGCGCCCTTGCGCGGCGTCTCGGCAAACACCACCGCCTCCACCGCCGCCACTGCTTCGGCATAGTTGTCCAGTGCGCGTTCGGCAGCGGCAGCGTCCAGCGCTACGGTGCGCGCCTCGACCAGATCCGGCAGCGCCTCGGCCAGCTGCACCCATGGTGCCCGCACCGGCTCCAGCACGCGTCCCAGCGGATGCCGCGAACGCTGCGCGGCCCAGCTGCGCAGTTCCTCGCCCCACCAGGCCAGCTTGGCGTCTGCCGGCAGCGGGTCGCCACTGGTGTTGAGCATGTCGTCGAATTCCTGCAGCAGCGCGAACCACGCCAGCGCCACAGGGCGCTGCGGTTCGGCCACGAACGGCTCAGCCACCGACCATTCCGGCCAGCGGCTGCGCCACTTGTCGAGGAAACTGTCCAGCGCGGTACTGCTCACTACGTTGTTCCTTACGGCTGGGCCGGGGTCGCCGGCCGGGTCGGCCAGAGGCTGGCCAGTTGCAGGAATTCGGCGCTCTCGACCAGCACATCGGCCTGCCAGGCCAGCGGATCGTCGCTGTGCAGGCGGTAGCCCCACAGCGCCGCCACCGACGGCATGCCGGCGGCACGCGCGGCAATGATGTCGCGCTCATCGTCGCCGACATACACGCAGTCTTCCGCTGCGATGCCGATAAGCTGCGCGGCGTGCAGCAGCGGCAACGGATGCGGCTTGCGCTCGGCCAGGGTGTCACCGCCGACCAGCACCGCGCAGCGCTGCTGCCAGCCGTACTGCGGCACGATCAGCCGCGCCAGGTACTCGGGCTTGTTGGTGACGATGCCCCACACCGTGCCGGCCGCGTCCAGCGCATCGAGCATGCCGGCGACGCCGTCGAACAAGACGGCGTGCTGGCCGATCGAGGCTTCGTAGCGCTGCAGGAATTCCGGAATCAGCGCATCGCGCTCGGCCGCTTCCAGTTCTGGAAACGCGGCCGACACCATCGCCCGTGAGCCCTTGGACACCACCGGCCGCAACTGCGCCGGATCGATCGGTGCGCGGCCACGCTCGGCCAGCATCGTATCGAGGGTGGCGACGAAGTCCGGCGCACTGTCCAGCAGCGTGCCGTCCAGGTCGAACAGCACCGCACGCGGAAATGCTGCGGCGGTCACGGCGCCTTGACCGCGTGGGCCAGGTAGTTGATGTCGGTGCGGCTGCTCAGGCGGGCGCGGTTGCGCCACGGTTCGTAGGCCATGCCGCTGACATCAGCCAGCTGCAGGTCGGCCTCGCGCAGCCAGCGCGCCAGCTCGGCCGGCTTGATGAATTCCTGGTAGTGGTGGGTGCCCTTGGGCAGCAGCCGTGCCACGTACTCGGCACCGACGATGGCCACTGCAAAGGCCGCAGCCGTGCGGTTGATGGTGGACAGGAACAGATGGCCGCCCGGCTTCAGCAGGCGCTTGCAGGCCTCGATGATCGCGCCCGGATCGGGCACGTGCTCGAGCATTTCCATGCAGGTCACCACGTCGAAGCTGGCCGGCTGTTCGGCGGCAAGGTCTTCGGCGGCCTGCACCCGGTAGTCGACGCCGACACCACTTTCCAGTGCGTGCAGGCGCGCGACCTTGACCAGCTCCGGCGCCAGGTCGATCGCGGTCACCTCGGCACCGGCCTGGGCCAGCGCTTCACTCAGCAGCCCGCCACCACAACCGATGTCGAGCACGCGCGCACCGCGCAGCGGCGCGCGGTCGGCAACGTACTGCAGGCGCACCGGATTCAGTGCGTGCAGCGGCTTCTGCGGGCCATCGGCGTCCCACCAGCGGTTGGCCAGCGCGGCGAACTTGTCCAGCTCGGCCTGATCGAAATTGGAAGAAGCGTGGGGGGCAGTCATGACGGTTGTCCTTGCGGCGCCTGTTCTCAGGCGCGGATATGACGGATGCGCTCGCGCCACTGGCGCGCGTTGGCGATGATGCCCGGCAGGTCCATGCCGACCAGCTCACGCTGCACCAGCTTGGGCTTGCCGGCGATCCAGACGTCGCTGACCTGCTGGCGACCGGTGGCGTACACCAGCTGCGACAGCACGTTGTGCAGCGGCTGGGTCTCCAGCGCGGACAGGTCGACGCAGACCAGATCGGCTTGTTTGCCGACCTCGATCGAGCCGATGCGCTCACCGAAGCCCAGCGCGCGGGCGCCACCCAGCGTGGACGCGCGCAATGTGGTCGCCGCGTCCAGCGCGGTGGCATCGTCGGCCACGGCCTTGGCCAGGATCGCCGCGGTGCGGTTCTCGCTGAACATGTCCAGGTCGTTGTTGCTCGCGCAGCCGTCGGTACCGATGGCCAGGTTCACGCCGGCGCGCTGCAGGGAGCAGGCCGGGCAGAAACCGGAGGCCAGTTTCAGGTTCGATTCCGGGCAATGCACCACGCTGACGCCACGCTCGGCGCACAGGTGGATCTCCGCCTCGGTCAGCTGGGTCATGTGCACCGCGATCAGGCGGTCGTTGACCAGGCCGAGGCGATCCAGCCGCGCCAGCGGACGCTGGCCGTGCAGCTTGATCGAATCGGTGATTTCCTGCGCGGTTTCATGGGTATGCAGATGCACCTGCATGTCCAGCTGGTCGGACAGCATCCGCACCCGCTCGAAATTGGCATCGTTCACCGTGTACGGCGCATGCGGGGCGAACGCGGTGCCGATCAGCGGGTCGGTGCGCCACTGGTCATGCAGTTCACCGGCCTTGGCGAAGTACTCGTCGTCGGTCTTGGCCCAGGCGGTGGGGAAATCGATGATCACCGCGCCGACCAGCGCGCGGAAGCCGTGCTTCTTGTAGACGGCGGCCTGCACGTCACCGAAGAAATAGTTCTCGTTGGCGCAGGTGGTGCCGCCACGCAGCATCTCGGCGATGGCCAGGGTGGTGCCGTCGGCGACGAACTCGGGGCCGATCACCGCCGCTTCCACCGGCCAGATGTGCTGCTGCAGCCAGGTCATCAGCGGCAGGTCGTCGGCGACGCCGCGCAGCAGGGTCATCGGGTTGTGCGTATGTGCGTTGACCAGGCCCGGCATCAGCGCGGCCTCGGGACGGCTGACCACCTGGCTGGCGCGGAAACGCGCACGCGCTTCGGCACGCGGCAGGATGGCCACGATCTCGCTGCCACGCACGGCGACGGCATGGTCTTCCAGCACCACCGCATGCGGCTCGATCGGAACGACATAACCGGCTTCGATCAGCAGATCGCAGGCTTCGGGGAGGTGCGGGCTATCGCTCATGCGGGCTCACTGGCTATGGGGGAAGGACCGTACGTAGCCTTGGCTCCGACCTGGCGACTGATCACCGGTCAAACGGCTACCGCTGAGCTTCTGGAAGGCAAGCCCCTGAGTCAGGGGCGGCCGCGAAGCGGCGGGGTGTGGGTGCTGGTGAGTGGGGCCCACGATCCGCATGGCGGATCGTGGGAGCGCCAGCGCGAATGCGCCGGCGCCTACCCGGATTACTTGACGCGCGAGGAGTACTCGCCCGAACGGGTATCGACCTTGATGATTTCATCCTGGTTGACGAACAGCGGCACGCGCACCACGGCACCGGTTTCCAGGGTGGCCGGCTTGCCGCCACCGCCCGAGGTATCGCCACGGACGCCCGGGTCGGTCTCGGTGATCTTCAGTTCGACGAAGTTCGGCGGCTGCACGAAGATCGGCGAGCCATTGAACAGGGTGACGATGCAGGACTCTTCGCCCTTCAGCCACTTCTCGGCGCCGCCCATGCCGGCCTTGTCGGCCTGCACCTGCTCGAAGGTTTCCGGGTCCATGAAGTGCCAGTACTCGCCGTCGCTGTACATGTAGTCCATGTTGGTATCGACAACATCGGCCACTTCCACGTCGTCGGTCGCCTTCATGGTCATTTCGACCGTGCGGCCCGACTTGATGAAGCGATAGCGCACGCGGGTGAAGGCCTGGCCCTTGCCCGGCTTGATGAACTCGGTCTCGGAGATGACGGCCGGTTCATTGTTGACCAGGATCTTCATCCCGTTCTTGACATCGTTCATGCCCGCAGTGGCCATGCTCAAGCTCCTCAAATGGCGAAACCGCCGCGCGTGCGGCGAGCCGGATAGAATGGAAAGCCCACCGGAACCCCGGCGGGCAACTGTTTATGTGTCCATGATAACCGCAGGCCCCCTCTCCATGCAGCTTTCCGCCTTCCCCCGGACCCAGTCGCCAGGCGCGCCCGCGCGCTGGCAGCAGCTGTGGCGGCAGGCCCTGCGCGACCCGCAGACGCTGCTGGCCCGGCTGGATCTGGATGCCGCGGCGCTGGGTGTATCCGAGGCCGCCATCGCCCAGTTCGCACTGCGCGTGCCGGAGGGTTTCGTCGCGCGCATGCGCCGTGGTGATGCCCACGACCCGCTGCTGCGGCAGGTGCTGCCGATCGACGCGGAGATGCGCCCGGCCCCCGGGTTCAGCTTCGACGCGGTGGGCGACGGCGCAGCAAAGAAGGCCACCGGGGTCATCCAGAAGTACCGTGGCCGCGCCCTGCTGGTGGCCACCGGCAGCTGCGCGATCAACTGCCGCTACTGTTTCCGCCGGCATTTCGACTATGGCGCCGAAAACGCCGCCAAGGGGGGATGGCAGGAGGCGGTGGAGGCCATCGCTGCAGACCCGGACATCGATGAGGTGATCCTGTCCGGCGGTGACCCGCTGTCGCTGGCCACCCACAAGCTGGCCGAGCTGACCGATGCACTGCGCGGCATCGCGCATATCCGCCGGCTGCGCATCCACACGCGCCTGCCGATCGTGCTGCCAGAGCGGGTCGATGACGAGCTGCTGGCTTGGCTGGGCGACCTGCCATGGCCGCTGGCGATCGTGGTCCACGCCAACCACGCCAATGAATTCGACGCCAGCGTCGATACCGCGATGGCCCGCCTGCGCGGCGTCGGCGCCCAGCTGCTGAACCAGGCGGTGCTGCTGCGTGGGGTCAACGACAGCGTGCAGGCCCTGCAGGACCTGAGCGAGCGCAGCTTCGCCGCCGGCGTGCTGCCCTATTACCTGCACCAGTTGGATCGGGTCGAGGGCGTGGCCCACTTCGAAGTGGACGACATCCAGGCCAAGGCCCTGATTGCCGGCCTCACTGCCCGGCTGTCCGGCTACCTGGTACCCAAACTGGTCCGCGAACTGCCCGGCGACCCGAGCAAGCGCCCCGTGTAACAGTAGATCCACGCCATGCGTGGATGGGGGGCCCGGTAGATCCACGCCATGCGTGGATGGGCATTCCTGGCAGAAGCATCCACGCATGGCGTGGATCTACTGTCACACGCCCGCCTCGATCATCCGCACCACCTCGGTGGCAGTGACCGGGTGGCTCAACCGATAGCCCTGGCCCAGATCGCAGCCACGCTGGACCAGCAGCTCGAACTGCGCCTCCTGTTCGATACCTTCGGCCACCACCGTGATGCCCAGTGCATGGGCCATGGCGATGATCGCCGTGGTCAGGGCCAGATCGTCCGGATCGCGCTGCATGTCGGCGACGAAACTCTTGTCGATCTTGACCCCGTCCACCGGCACCTGCCGCAGGTGGCTGAGACCGGAGAAGCCGGTCCCGAAATCGTCCAGCCACACCTTCACCCCTGCGCGGTGCAGGCGGTCCAGCAGCTGCGCGGCCAACATCTCATCGCCGATCACCGCCGTCTCGGTCAGCTCCAGGTGCAGACGCGAGGCCGGCAGGCCCGACTCCTGCAGGCACTGCGCAACCAACGCCGGCAGCTCTCCGCCGCGCAACTGCCGTGGCGACACATTGACCGAGACGAACAGCTCGTCGCCGGCCACGCCGCTGGGCCACTGCACTGCTTCCATGCAGGCGGCACGCAGCACCTTCGGGCCGATGATCTCGATCAGGCCACTCTGCTCGGCCACCTCGATGAACACTGATGGCGGGATCGTGCCCAGCGTCGGGTGCTGCCAGCGCAGCAGCACTTCCACACCAACCATACGGCGGTCACGCATGCGGAAGATCGGCTGGTAGGCCAGCCGCAGCTCGCCGCGCTCCCAGGCGCCGCGCAGCTCCTGCTCCATGTGCACGCGGCGTTCGACAGCGTGATCCATGGCCCGGCTGTAGTAGCGATAGCAGTTCTTGCCCGCCATCTTCGCCTGGTACATCGCGATATCGCCGTTCTTCAGCAGCGTCGTCGCATCCGCAGCATCGTCAGGGAACAGGGTCACGCCGATCGAGGTGCCCAGGAACAGTTCCCTGCCCTGCACCACCAGCGGCTTGCCGAGCTCGCGTACCAGCACTTCGGCCAGCAACCGCGCATTGGCCGCGACATCGCCATCACCGACCAGGATCACGAATTCGTCGCCGCCGAACCGCGCCAGCAAGGCGTCATCGCCGCCGGCCTCGGTCACTGCACGGCCGATGCGCTGGGCGAACTGCAGCAGCGCCTCGTCGCCGGCCTCATGGCCCAGCGTATCGTTGACCCGCTTGAAATCATCGATATCGGCAAACAGCAGGCCCAACCGGTGATTGGACGCACGTGCGGCCATCAACCGGTGGTCCAGCGCCTCGCGGAACGCCAACCGGTTGGTGAGGCCGGTCAACGCGTCGGTGTAGGCCATGCGCCGCACTTCGCGGTCGTGGCGGGCAATCGCATCACGCATGCGGGCAAAGCCGCGCACCAGTTCACCCACCTCGTCATCGCGGGTGTTTTCCCGCAGCGGCGCCTGGTAGTCGCCGGCTTCGATGCGCCGGGCAGCCGCGGCCAGGTCGCGGATCGGCGCCACCAGCGTGCGCTGCACGTACAGGATCACCGCCACGCCGATCACCACCAGCAGGCCCAGCATCAGCAGCAGCCAGCCCAGATGCCGGCTTCCCATCTGCTGCAGCCGCTCGCCGAGGGTCGCATTGGCCGCCTGCTCACGCTGCAGCACTTCATCCAGGGCCATGCCGACGCGGACACCACCGATGCGCTGATTGCCCATCCTGATCGGCATAGCGTTGTCGAGCACCGTGGGCGATTGCTGCACCACCAGCGACTGGGCGGCAACCGCCCCGGCAGCCAGCGGATCGGTCATCGGCTGTCCGGATCCGGGCACCCCGGCCGAGCCGTCGTGGACCAGCCGCCCGCGGTCATCGAACACCAGTACGTAGCGCACCACCGGCTGCCGCGAAATGCTGCGCACCAGCGCCCCGACCTGGTCCAGGTCGTTGTTTCGGAGCGGACCGGCAAGCGCATCGGACAGCTCGCGCACCATGGCCTCGCCACGGCTGCGCACGCTGCGGTCGAACAGTTCGTGGATGACGCCGTTGCTGAGCGACCTCACCTCGCCCTGCATCGCCGCCTGCCGCCCCAGCAGCACGGCCAGGATCGCCACCACCACCAGCATCGCCCCGCCCATCGCAAGCAGGAACCGGGCCTGCATCCCCGAGCCGAGCAACTTCATTCCACTTCCATCCGCACGCGCGTCAACCCTTGTTTCAATCCATCCAGCCACGGCTGCGCATGCGCATCGACGCGGCGGAAACCGGAAGCCCCCAACACCTTCTCAAACGCACTCTGCACACGCCGATAGCAGACGACACGCGGCAACACGCCGGACGCGCGGCCGAATGCTGGCGGTGCCGGTCCGGCAACCGCACGGTCCACACTGCCGAACGCATGATCCTGCGTCATCGCGAGTCGCCCCTCTCCGCTGCCCAACGCCCCCATCGCCGACCCGGCGCAGCACGCGCCGTCCCGGCCAGCAGGGCCAAGGCCAGGCTCAGCAGTTCCCCCTGCATTGCCCTACGCAGACCCGACACAAGCATCATCCCCCAAGGGTATCCAGACAGACTACCCGAAAAATCGGGGCCGTCGTCAGCTGTCCGTGCCGTTCTTCTGGGCCAGGCGTGCCATGCGCTGGGTATCGGCCAGGATGCCGCGCAGCAGGCGCACTTCCTGCTCGCTGGGCTCGCTGCGCAGGAACAGGCGGCGCAGCTTGCGCATCGCCGAATCAGGCGCGCGCCCCTTGTGGAAATCGATCTCGTCCAGCGTCTCGCCCAACTGGGCGAAGAAGCTCTCCATCTGATCGTGGCTGGCAGCCTGCTCGCGGCTGTCCGGCCCGGTCGCGGCCACTGGCTGCGTGCCCAGCAGCTGCATGCGCACTTCATAGGCCAGCACCTGCACCGCGGCGGCCAGGTTGAGCGAGCTGAACTCGGGGTCGGACGGAATGTGCACTGCGGCATGGCACAGCTGCAGTTCCTCGTTGGTCAGGCCGGTACGCTCACGGCCGAACACCAGCGCCACCTCGGCGCCTTCGCTGGCCTTGGCCACTACGCGGGCGGCGGCATCCGCCGGCAGGAACTCCTCCAGCTGGACCCGGCGCGCACGTGCGGTGCAGCCCAGCACGAACCGGCAGTCGGCCACGGCTTCGGCCAGGGTGGCCACCACCGGTGCGTCGCCGAGCACGTCCTCGGCACCGGCCGAGCGCCGGAAGGCCTCCTCATCAAGCGGCTTCTCCGGCGCCACCAGGACCAGGCGGGCCAGGCCCATGGTCTTCAGGGCACGGGCGGCGGCGCCCATGTTGCCGGGGTGTTGGGTCCCGACCAGGACGAATCGGAGGCGGGTAGCGGCAGGAAACTGGGACATGAACAGGGAAAATGTCGAGCTGGGCGAAGACCAATGGTAAACTGTGCGGCCGGCCACTGCGCCGGACCCGCTCTTTTCCCCCGCCAGCCCTTCTCTTCTGCCCTTCCGGGAGCCCATGCCATGCAGAAACCCGCCGTAACCGTCATGGTCAAGGCCGCCCGCCTCGCCGGCAACGTCCTCTTGCGCAACATCAACAAGCTCGAGGCACTGAATGTAGTCCAGAAGGGCCGCATGGACTACGCCAGCGAAGTCGATGCGGACGCGGAAAAGGTGATCGTCAAGGAACTCAAGCGCGCTTACCCCGAGTACGGCATCTTCGGTGAAGAAGGTGGCGTGCAGAGCGAGCGTCGCCACATGTGGGTCATCGACCCGCTGGACGGCACCAGCAACTACCTGCGTGGCGTACCGCACTACTGCGTGTCGATCGCCCTGGTCGAGAACGGCGAGCCGACCGACGCGGTGATCTTCGACCCGCTGCGCAACGAGCTGTTCACTGCCAGCCGCGGCGCCGGCGCCGTGCTCAACGACCGCCGCATCCGCGTGGCCGACCGCAAGGATCTGGAAGGCACCATGATCCACACCGGTTTCGCCCCGCGCGAGCGTGCACGCGCCAGTGCGCAGCTGAAGTCGGTGGACGCCCTGCTGGTGCACGCCGAGGACATCCGCCGCTCGGGTTCGGCCGCGCTGGACCTGGCCTATGTGGCCTGTGGCCGCGCCGACGCCTACTTCGAGGCCGGCGTGAAGGCCTGGGACATCGCCGCCGGCGTGCTGCTGGTGCGCGAGGCCGGTGGCAAGGTCTGCGACTTCAAGGGCGCGACCCCGGCCCGCATGGACAACCGCGGCCCGGACACCCAGCAGATCGTGGCCGGCAACCTGAAGGTGGCCGAGTCGCTGCAGAAGGTGCTGGTCAACACCGGTTACGCTGCCGAGTTCGACGCGAAGTTCTGATTTTCTGCGTCAAGCGGTTCATGAAGACGGCACCTGCGAAGGTGCCGTTTTCGTATCCGCAGTGATCGTGCTTGTCACTTTCTTTGCTCGTGCAAAGAAAGTAACCAAAGAAACACGCCGCCAGTACGCAAGCCGGTGCTACGCACCGGTCCCCTGCGATGCTCGGCTCGCTGCAAGGCGGACCCAAGATCAAACGCCACAGCTGCACCCAGTAGATCCACGCCATGCGTGGATGCTCTTGCCGTTGATCTTGATCTTCCGGCCCGCCTTATAGCGAGCCGAGCACCGCAGGTCCGGCGAGGGCGAAGAGGCGCGGGTGTCTGAGCGTAGCGAGTTCCCGCGCCGTCCCTCGGCGGACCGAGAAGCGCAGGGTACCGGCGCGCAGCGACGGCTCGCGGCCGGCGGCGCGTTTCTTTTGGTTACTTTTCTTTTCGCGCGAAAAGAAAAGTGACACCCCTCCGCAGTCGCGGAAACGATCCGCCGGGCATGGCCCGGCGCTACCGACGCGTGGGCGCACAAACAAAAACGCCCGGCGCGAGGCCAGGCGTTCCTGCACTGCTCTACAAGCGGAGGCTTATGCCACCGTCGACGCCCGCAGCGCGGCAATGCGCTCTTCCAGCGGCGGGTGGCTCATGAACAGCTTCTTCGCCGTCGAACCGGCAATGCCGAACGCGGCGATCTGCGTCGGCAAGGTGCTCTGGCCGTGGTTGAGCTGCAGGCGCTCCAGCGCCGAGATCATCTTCTGGCGACCGGCCAGCGATGCACCGCCTGCATCGGCGCGGAACTCGCGATGGCGCGAGAACCACATCGCGATCATCGTGGCGAACAGGCCGAACACCATCTCCAGCACGAACACGATGATGTAGTAGGCAAAGCCACGGCCGCCACCTTCGCGGTTGCCGGACAGCGCGCTGTCGATCACGCCGCCGACCACGCGGGCCAGCACGATCACGAAGGTGTTCAGCACGCCCTGCAGCAGCGCCATGGTGATCATGTCACCGTTGGCAACGTGGGCGATCTCGTGGCCGAGCACGGCTTCGGCTTCGTCCTCGCTCATGTTGTGCAGCAGGCCGGTGGACACCGCCACCAGCGCGTTGTTGCGGTTCGCACCGGTAGCGAACGCGTTGATCTCCGGGCCGTCATACACCGCCACTTCCGGCATGCCGATACCGGCCGCCTTGGCCTGTCGTTCGACAGTGGCCAGCAGCCAGCGCTCGGTCTGGTTGCGCGGCTCGGTGATCACCACCGCACCGGTGGAGCGCTTGGCCATCCACTTGGACAGCAGCAGCGAGATGAGGGAGCCACCGAAACCGAAGATCGCGGCCATGACCAGCAGGCCACTCATCTGGTTCGAATTGACCCCCAGCAGCGACATCACGATGCTGGCGAGGATCAGGACCGCGAGATTGGTCGCCAGGAACAGGGCAATGCGGGTAAACATGGGAAATTCCGGCTTGGAAGGGTTGATATCCGTCAATTTGCGGTGCGGTCAGCTTGAATTCAAGCGCCAACCTGACCGACGATTCAGCCTGCATGACCTCCAACCTTCCCTGCGGCCGTTTCGCGCCCTCACCCACCGGCCTGCTGCATCCCGGCTCCCTGCTTGCCGCCTTCGGCAGCTGGCTGCTCGCACGCCAGCATGGCGGCCTGTGGCGGTTGCGCATCGAGGACGTCGACCCACCCCGCACGGTGGCCGGCGCGGCACAGGCGCAACTGCAGACCCTGGCCGCGTTCGGCCTTGCCCACGACGGGCCGGTGATCTGGCAAAGCGCGCGCGGCGACGCTTATCAGACTGCGCTGGACCGCCTGCTGGCCGATGGCCACGCGTTTGTCTGCCACTGCAGCCGCAGCGATCTGGCCGCCAATGGCGGCATCCATCACCACTGCGTTGCGCGGCAGCCACGAGCGGACCCGGCCGTCCGCTTCCGGGTACCTGCGGGCAGCGTGGTGCATTTCGAGGATGGCCTGCGCGGCCGGCAACAACAGGATGCCCATGCCGAGGTGGGCGACTTCGTACTGCGCCGCGCCGACGGCTGCTGGGCCTACCAGCTGGCAGTGGTTGTCGACGATGCCGCGCAGGGCGTGGACGAGGTCGTGCGCGGCGCCGACCTGCTCGATTCCACCGCCCGCCAGATCCTGCTGCAGCGGGCGCTGGGCCTGCCGACGCCGCGCTACTGGCACCTGCCGCTGCTACTGGATGCTCCGGGCCACAAACTGTCCAAGTCACTGGCCGCGCTGCCGGTGGAGGCCCGCGAGCCGGTACCGGTGCTGCGCCGGTTGTGGGAACTGCTGGGCCAGCCGAGCACCGCACTGGAAGGCATCGACGACCGCGATGCGCTGTTGGCCACCGCCCAGCGCAGCTTCGACCCCGGCCTGCTGCCACGCGCGGACATCCTGCTGCCGGCGGGCGCACTTTCCGCGCCGATGTTGCAGAATCCCCCTTCCCCCACCTGATATCCGGACAGCTTTCCATGACATCTCGCGTCGCACTGGTCACCGGCGGAACCGGCGGCATCGGTACCGCCATCTGCCAACGCCTGGCCGACCAGGGCCACCGCGTCGCCACCAACTACCGTGACGAGGCCAAGGCCCGTGCCTGGCAGCAGGCGATGACCGAACGCGGCTACCAGGTGTCGATCTTCCCGGGCGATGTCTCCGACTCCGCCAGCGCCGAAGCCCTGATCCGTGCGGTCGAGGCCGAACTGGGCCCGGTCGAAATCCTGGTCAACAACGCCGGCATCACCCGCGACACCACCTTCCACCGCATGCGCGCGGAGCAGTGGCACGATGTGATCAACACCAACCTCAATTCGGTGTTCAACGTCACCCGCCCGGTCATCGAAGGCATGCGTCGACGCGGCTGGGGCCGGGTCATCCAGATCAGCTCGATCAACGGCCTGAAGGGCCAGTACGGGCAGGCCAACTACGCCGCCGCCAAGGCCGGCATGCATGGCTTCACCATCTCGCTGGCGCGCGAGAACGCAGGCTTCGGCATCACCGTGAACACCATCTCGCCCGGCTATGTGGCCACCGACATGGTGATGGCGGTGCCCGAGGAAGTGCGCGCCAAGATCATCGCCGACATCCCCACCGGGCGCCTGGGCAAGCCGGAAGAAATCGCCTATGGCGTGTCCTTCCTGGTGGCCGAAGAGGCCTCGTGGATCACCGGCAGCAACCTGGACATCAACGGCGGCCACCACATGGGCTGGTAGACGGCGCCAGGGCCTGAGGGCCCGGCGCTGCACCCTGCCGTTGGTCATGCTGCGCAGCACGCAAAGCCTTGTTGCGCAACATTCCGGGCACGGAAAGCCAAGCCTGGCGGGGGCTGGGGCGGTTGCAACCGCTGCTGCACTGCGCCATGCTGCGCGTCTACTGTGACGAGTACCGCTTCATGGCTGCGACCCGCATCATCAAGAAGTATCCGAACCGCCGTCTGTACGACACCGAGATCTCCAGCTACATCACCATCGAGGACGTGCGCCAGCTGATCCTCGACGGCGAAGACTTCGAAGTCCGCGACGCCAAGAGCGGCGACGACCTGACCCGATCGGTCCTGCTGCAGATCATCGCCGACCAGGAGCAGGACGGTGAACCGATGCTCTCCACCCAGCTGCTGAGCCAGCTGATCCGCTTCTACGGCGACTCCCTGCAGGGCTTCATGGGCAACTACCTGGAGCGCAGCATGCAGGTCTTCCTCGACCAGCAGCAGCAGTTCCGTCAGCAGATGGGCAACCTGCTGGGGCAGACGCCGTGGGCGATGATGAACCAGCTGACCGAGCGCAATCTGGAGCTGTGGCAGGAATTCCAGCGCAACATGGGCAGTGGTTTCGGTGGCCCGCGTCCGGGCGGCACCGGAACGGGCACCGGCACGGCCGGCAAGCCGAGCGAGCCGACCAGTGGCGCAGGGACCGGCGGCAAGACCCGCCGCTGAGGCGACCCACCCCGGCTGATACGAAAACGGCGCGCCATGGGCGCGCCGTTTTGTTTTGAATGGCCCACGCGTGGCGTGGATCTACTTCCTGCAGCCCTTGCAGACACGCTCGACCTTGTAGCCCTTCGCGCGCAGCTTCTCCACCACGCCATCGTTGCCCAGCAGGTGCAGGCCGCCCACCACCACCAGCGTGCCGCCCTGCCCGGCCTGCAGGTAAGGCTGCAGCTTGGGCACCCATGCATCGTTGCGGTCGGTATTGATGCGCTGGTAGAGCTGCGGATACTTCTGGCGCATCTCCACGCCCATCCGGTTCCACAACAGGCGATCGTCGCCGCGGCGCCAGGCCTCATGCAGCATCTGCGCCTGGGCATCGCCCTTGCCTGCTTCGTCCAGCGCCTCGGACAGCATCTGCCGCTGCTCCTGCACGCTCATGCCATCGAGCAGGTTGATCTGGCTGGACATGTCTTCCAGGCCTGCGGTCTTCTTGCCGGCCTTCTGCGCCCGCTGCATGAAGTGACGGTCCAGCCCCAGCTCCGGGTCCAGGCCCAGCTTCTGCATCTGGCCCACGGTGATGGTCAGGCCGACGAACCAGGCTTTCATGCCCTGCAGCTGCGCCAATGGCAGTTTGTTCTGCGTCGCATAGGCCTGCAGCTTCTGCCAGGTCGGCGCATCCAGGTCGCGCTTGAGTTCGCTGCCATCCTTGCGGGTGGCGACCTGCACCATCTGGCTGGCCATCTGCGGCGACTGCAGTTCCTCCGGCGTCACTTCGAACAGCACGCGCTGCGAGGCTTCGAAAGCCTGCTCGACGTCGCTCGACAGCGGATAGTCCTGTGGCTTCAACAGATGGAAGGAACCCAGCAGGTACAGGCGCGCATCTCCCTGCCCGGTGACCTTCCACAGCAGCGGCACCGGCGGCTTGCCCGCCGTGACTTCGGCCGGCGCATCGCGCGCGATGGCCAACGGGCCAGCGGCGCAGGCAACGAGAAACACGGCACTGCGCAACAACAGTTTCATCAACATGTTCAGCCCTCTCCTTCAGGCAGGTGATACGCCTTCTCGCCCGCTTCCACGCGCAGGTCCAAGCGGTTTTCCGGCGGCGCCAACGGGCAGGTTGCATAGGCGGTGAACGCGCACGGCGGGTTGTGGGCGTGGTTGAAGTCGATCATCACGTGGCCATCGGCGGTGGGCGCATCGGTATCCAGATAGCGGCCAGCAGGATAGCTGCCGTGGCCACTGGTGCGGTCGGCGAAGATGAGGAACAGCGGCTGCCCCGGCTCGCCGATCGCTTCCAGCCGCCAGCTGCGGCCGTCGCGATCGAATTCCACCGCACCGGCGTTGGGCATCTCGGTGGTCAGGCCGGTGATGTCCACGATCGGCAGGGTCTTGCCTGGCGGATGCGCGATGAAACGCGCCCGCACCTGCCATTGCGGACCACCGGGCCAGTACTGCAGGCCGGCGAAATCGCGGCGTGCGGGTGCATCGGCGTGCTTGACCCGCAGCGCATCGCGCGCGCCACGACGGATCAGGCTGAGCTGGCCCTTGCCGCCATCGAAGGCCAGCAGGGTCGGCTGCGGATCCTTGTCGGTATCCATGCGCACGCGCACGCGCACGGGCTGTCCGTCGAGGGTGACATCGGTACCGGATTCCGGCGTGAACCACCACTGGTCGCCTTCACGCCGCAACAAACCCAGCTTGGCCGGCCCCACCGCCAGGCGGATGCCGCTGGTGGCACCACTGCCGACGAAGTGCGACCGGTTCTGCAACCAGTGCAGGCCGACCAGCGCGGTCCACCCATCGGGCCGGGTCAGGTCCTGGTAACGCAGCACCCGCCATTGCTGTTGCTGCGCGGCGAATGCCGGATCCTCAACGACGGCTGGCGCCGGCGTCGATGCCGGGCTGCAGGCCGCCAGCAACAGGGCTGCCAGCAGGCCGCCCATTCCCCAAAGTCGCATCGGTGCTCCCCTCAACGTCCGCGCAGGAACCAGCGGTCGATCTCCGCCAGCGAAAAACGGGCCCAGGTCGGCCGGCCGTGATTGCACTGGCCGGACCGTTCGGTGATTTCCATGTCGCGCAGCAGCGCGTTCATTTCCGGCACGGTCAGGCGCCGGTTGGCACGCACGGCGCCATGGCAGGCCATGGTCGACAGCAGCTCGTCGCGCGCCGTGGCGATGCGACGGCTCTGGCCATGCTCGCGCAGGTCGGTCAGTACATCGCGCAGCAGGCCTTCGGGCTCGGCATGGGCCAGCAGCGCCGGGATGCTGCGCACGTGCAGTGCGCCCGGTCCGGCGCGGGTGACCTCGAACCCGAGGGCGGCCAGCGTATCGGCCTCCGCTTCAGCGGTGTCGGCTTCGCGCTCGCCCACCGCCAGGGTGATCGGCACCAGCAACGGCTGCGACTGCAGGCCGATGCCATCGTGCGCATTCTTCAACCGCTCGTAGCCGATGCGTTCGTGCGCCGCATGCATGTCGACCACGATCAGGCCTTCGGCGTTCTCGGCCAGGATGTAGATGCCATGCAGCTGGGCAACGGCGTAGCCCAGCGGCGGCACCCCGGCGTCGGCACTGGTGACCGGCAGTCCGTTCTCCATCGGCATCGGCGGCAGTGCCGCACCGCGCTCGGCACCGGCTGGCGATGCATACAGCGCAGCATAGGCCGCGGGTGCATCGGCAACCTGCAGGCCCAGCGGCTGCTGGGGTCGCCAACCGGAAAAGCCACCACTTCCGCCCTGTCCCGCACCGGGTGCCGGACCGCGCACGTAGCCGAAGCTGGAGGCCGTGGCCCCCGGCATCGCAGAGGCGCTGCCGCCCTCGGCCGGATGCACCACGCCGACACCGATCTCCTGCGCGCTCATGCCTGCTCGCGTGTCGGCCAGCGCATCCTTCAGGGTGCGGTAGACGAAGTCATGCACCAGCCGCGAGTCACGGAAACGCACCTCATGCTTGGCCGGATGCACGTTCACATCGACGCGCGTCGGGTCCAGTTCCAGGAATAGAACATAGGCTGGCTGCCGACCGTGATAAAGCACGTCGCCGTAGGCCATCTTCACTGCGTGCGCGACACTGCGGTCACGCACCGAACGGCCGTTGACGTACAGGTACTGCTGATCGGTGCTGGCACGCGAATAATGCGGCTGCGCGATCCAGCCATGCAGGCGCAGGCCGGCACTGCTGTGGTCCACGCGCACGGCCTGGCTGGCGAAGTCTTCGCCCAAGGTCTCGGCCAGGCGCACGTCCGAATACAGGTCGCCCGGCTTGTAGCGACGCGAGGCCTTGCCGTTGTGCGAGACACGCAGCTCGACATCGGGCCGGGCCAGTGCCAGCGAGCGCAGCCACTCTTCGATATGCCCCAGTTCGGTGCGCTCGGCGCGCAGGAACTTGCGCCGCGCCGGCACGTTGTAGAACAACTCGCGCACTTCCACCGTGGTGCCCGGCGCATGCGCGCGCGGGGTCACCTCGCCGATCTTGCCGCCTTCGATCTGCAGTGCCGAACCGTGCTCATCATGGGCACGGCGCGAGGACAGGGTGAAACGGCTGACCGAGGCGATCGACGGCAGCGCTTCACCACGGAAGCCCAGCGTGGCCACTGCTTCCAGCTCGTCCAGGTTGGCGATCTTGCTGGTGGCGTGCCGCGAGACGGCCAGCGGCAACTGTTCTGCGGCAATGCCGCTGCCGTTGTCGCGGATGCGGATCAGGCGCACACCGCCTTCTTCCAGTTCGATGTCGACGCGGCTGGCGCCGGCATCGATCGCGTTCTCAACCAGTTCCTTGACCACCGACGCGGGCCGTTCGACCACCTCACCGGCGGCAATCTGGTTGATCAGGATTTCCGGCAACGGCCGGATCGGACGCGGATCGGGCGCGGTCATGGGCAGGTGGGGCAGGCAGACGTCATGCCACGATGATAGCGGAGCGGCGACAGGTAGAGTCGAGATCCACCATGCGCAGCGCCAGCCAGGCAGGGCCCGGGTCTAGCAGAAGCGGGCGATCCAGCGGCTTACTTGCTGCCGCCAGCCACGGTGCTTGCGGCGTCGATCTCGGCCTGCGCGCGTGCGGCGTACAACGTCCCCGGCGGCGGTTGGCGGCTGAAGAACGTGTGCACGCCGTCCAGCACTGCACCGGCGACCTTGCGCTGGTAGACGGGGTCGATCAGGCGGCGCTCCTCATCCGGATTGGAGATGAACGCGGTTTCCACCAGCATCGCCGGCATGTCCGAGGTGCGCAGCACGGCGAAGTTGGCGCGCTCGATATTCGGCTTGTGGTTGTTGCCGATCCGCTTCAGCCCGCCCAGCACGTGCCCGGCAGCATCCTCGGAGGATTTCATGTACCCGCTCTGGGCCAGGTCCAGCAGGACGTTGGCCAGCGTGCCTTCGGTCTGCTGCAGGCGCACGCCACCGACCAGATCGGCGGCATTTTCCTTGTCCGCCAGCCAGCGCGCACGCTGCGAAGACGCGCCCTTGGTCGACAGCACGTACACCGACGAACCGGTAGCCGAGCGGTTCTCGGCGGCATCGGCGTGGATCGAAATGAAGATGTCAGCCTTGTTCGCGCGTGCCTTCTGCGCACGCATCGGCAGCGGGATGAACACATCGCTGTCACGGGTCAGGAACGCTTTCAGGCCGGGCGTAGCATTGACCTGACGAGCCAGTTCACGCGCCACCGCCAGGGTGACGTCCTTCTCGCGCTTGCCGGTAGGGCCGATGGCACCGGGGTCCTGTCCGCCATGGCCCGGATCGATCGCCACCACCAGATGACGCATGCCCGGCTGCATGCGGATGCGCGAGGCATCGCTTGGCATGGTCGGACGCGGCGACTCGGTCGGCGCAACGGGCGTCGGCACCGGCTTCGGCTGGGTGGTCACCACCACAGCGGTGGCCTGACCGGCCAGGATTGCTGCCGGCGATGACGTCGGCGTGCTGCTGGCGGTGGTACCTGCTGCCGCCATCTGCACCGGCGTGGTGCTTGGCGCCGGCGTCGGCGCAGCGGGTGCCGCAGCGCTGGCACTGGCCTGCTGCTGCACCTGCGCGGTCAACAACGCGGTAGCCCGCGCAGCATCGCCACGGGACTGTGCGGTCTGTGCTGGGGTCGGGGTCGGGGTCGGGGTCGGGGTCGGACTCACCGAAGATGCTGCAGGCGGCTGCGTCGGCGCAGGGGCCACCGCGGGTCGGCTGGCGGTCACGGCCGGACCATCGCCCGGCCACTCGATCACCAGCTTGGATTCATTGCCTTCGCGCTGCATCTGCGGGCGGAAGGGCGCGACCGTCTCAGCCAGGTCGAATACGACACGGAATGTTCCCGGCACCGGCTGCCCGGTGCGCACCGCCGTGACCACGCCCTGCGGCGAAGGCATCTTCAGGTTGCGCACCGCGCTGGAATCAGGGAAATCGACCACCAGCCGGTTCGGAGCGGCCAGTGACAGGGTCTTGTAGCCGCCACTGCCGACCAATGCGATTTCCGCACGGGTTCCGGTAGAACCGGTATTCAGCAGGACCTGACGGACCTCACCAGCCCACGCACTGACGCTCGCCAGACCAAGTCCGACGGCGGCACAGATGGCAATGAGTCGATTCCCCGGGCGCATGACTCAGGATTCAATCACCGCACCGAACGGAATGCAATACCTTTTTCCTTAATAATCCGTAACCTGCCGGTGTTTGTTCTCGTCAGCCGACAGAAAGGGGCTGCAAGTCGCCACCGTCGGGAAGCCGCAACAGCCATTCACGCCCCGCGTCGCTGATGCCAGTGAGACGCACGCGGCGCCCCTGCCCTTCAATCTCCAATGCGACCACCAGATCGGTGGGCGCAAGTGCGCCGGCACCGCGCTCGGGCCACTCGACCAGCCACAGCACCGCGCTGCCCTCGTCCAGCCCGAGGAAATCCAGCTCGCCAGCCTGGCCGATGCGATACAGGTCCATGTGCCAGGCCTCGCCACCACTGGACAACGGATAGCGCTCGACCAGGGTATAGGTGGGGCTGCGGATCGCCCCCTGCACCCCCAGCGCCCGCAACAGCGCGCGCGCCGTGGTCGATTTGCCGGCGCCAAGATCGCCGCGCAGCTCGACCAGCGCCTGCGCTGGGCGGGTGGCTGCCAGCCATTGCCCGAGCAGTTCGGTGGCGTTGCTGTCAGCAAGGAAGAATTCGATCATCGGGAACATTCCGGGTTGGCCAACCGCCGCAGGGGCGCCAGCAGATCAGTGGGAAGCAGGCCGCGGGCACCGTCGGCGGCGGCGACATCACCGGCCAGGGCATGCAGCAGCGCACCGCCTGCCGCCGCATCGAACGCAGGCAGGCCCTGCGCGCGCAGGCTGGCGATGATGCCGGTCAACAGGTCGCCCATGCCACCCACCGCCATCCCCGGGTTGCCGGCCGCAATCAGTCGAGGGGCGAGGCCGGGCGCGGCGACGACGCTGCCCGCCCCCTTCAGCACCACCACCGCGTGATAGCGCTCGGCCAGCGCCTGCGCGCTGCCGTAGCGATCAGCCTGGATTGCCACCGTGGTGGTTTCCAGCAAGCGCGCGGCTTCGCCGGGGTGCGGGGTCAGGATCGCGTCGGTCATCGCATGCGCATCCTGCGCCAGCAGGTTCAGCGCATCGGCGTCGATCACCAGCGGCAGGCCCGACTGCAGGACACGCGCATACAACGCGCGCGCCCATTCGTCCTGGCCCAGGCCCGGGCCGATGGCTACGACCTTGGCTTTTGCCAGCAACGCGGGCAGCGCAGCGCCATCTTCCAGCGCATGCGTCATCGCCTCGGGCAACCTGGCCAGCAGCGGGCCGACATGATCCTGACGCGTGCCGATGCTCAGCAGACCTGCACCAGCGCGCAGCGCGGCTTCGGCGGCCATGGCGATGGCACCGCCGCTGCCATGGTTGCCGCCCACGCACAGCACATGGCCGGATTCACCCTTGTGGCTGTTGGCACGACGCGGCGGCAGCAGATCCAGCAGGCGCGACTGCGTCCAGCACTCTGCAGCAGCAACGACACCCTGCCAGGCCTCGTCGGGCAGCCTCAGCGGCGCCAGCTGTCTGCACCCGATGTATTCCAGCGCGTCGCCGGTGTACAGGCCACGATGGGCGACGATGAACTGCAACGTCAGGGCGGCGCGTACGGCTACGCCCGGCACGCAGCCACGGTCCGCATCGACGCCGCTGGGTACATCCAGCGCCAACACCGGTGCCCGCTGCGCGTTCAGCGCCTCGATCAAGTCCTGTGCCGCACCGCTTGGTGCGCGGGCGAAGCCGAGACCGAACAGGGCATCGACCCATACGTCGGCCTGGACCAGTTCGCCGTTGAAATCAGCGACGGTTCCCCCAGCGGACCTGAAATCCATTACGGCACGCTGCGCCAGTGCGGTGGAAGGCGGGTTGCCCGGCAGCGCGACCACCTGCACCTGCCGCCCCGCCTGCAGCGCATGGCGGGCCAGCACGTAACCATCGCCGCCATTGTTGCCGCTGCCAACGACCACGCCGACCCGCCGCGCCTGCGGCCAGTGCTGCAGCAGGCACTGCCAGGCCGCCTGCCCCGCCTGGGCCATCAGGTCCCAGCCACCCTCGCCCGCCAGCGCGGAGGCCTGGGCATCGAGTGTGCGTGCGGCACGGGAATCGAACAGATCGGCGAGGTTGGCCATGCGGGGATTTTATACTGGTGCACATGTCCCCCGTCCCTGCCCCCCTCGATGCGGCCCTGGCCGTACAGCGCATCCGCGACCTCGCGCGTGCGCATGGCTTCCAGCGCTGCGGTATCGCCGGCATCGAACTGGGCGAGGATGAGGCGCACCTGGCCGACTGGCTGGGCCAGGGCCTGTACGGCACGATGGACTGGATGGCCCGCCATGGCACCCTGCGCGCGCGCCCGGCAGAGCTACTGCCCGGCACCGTACGGGTGATCTCGGTGGGCATGGACTACAGCCACCGGGACGACACCGAAGCGTGGGCCACGTTGGCAGATCCGGGTCGCGCCTATGTGGCGCGCTACGCGCTCGGCCGCGATTACCACAAGCTGATGCGCAACCGCCTGCAGAAGCTGGCCGCGCAGATCAACGATGAGGTGGCGCCGCTGGGTTACCGCGTGTTCGTCGACTCGGCGCCGGTGCTGGAGCGCGCACTGGCACGCAACGCGGGGCTGGGCTGGATCGGCAAGCACACCTGCCTGATCGACCGCCACGGCGGTTCGTGGTTCTTCATCGGCGAGATCTACATCGATATCCCGCTGCCGATTGATACGCCGGCCAGCGCCCACTGCGGCACCTGCACCCGGTGCATCGACGTCTGCCCGACCCAGGCCATCACCGGCCCGCAGCGCCTGGATGCGCGCCGCTGCATTTCCTACCTGACCATCGAGCATGACGGCGCGATCCCAGTGGAGATGCGACCACTGATCGGCAACCGCATCTATGGCTGCGACGACTGCCAGCTGGTCTGTCCCTGGAACAAGTTCGCCAAGCGCACCGACGAGGCCGACTTCCGCGCCCGCAACAATCTGGACACCGCGCGCCTGGACCAGTTGTTCGCGTGGGACGAAGCTGAATTCCTGCGCCGTACCGAAGGCAGCCCGATCCGCCGCAGCGGCCACGAGCGCTGGCTGCGCAACATCGCCGTGGCGCTGGGCAATGCGCCGACCACGGCAGAGACGCTGTCGGCACTGCAGACACGTGCCGGGGATGCTTCACCCGTGGTTCGCGAGCACGTGCAATGGGCACTGGGCCAGCACGGCCTGCGCTGACGTGCGATCCTGAGGCCCCTGCTCCATCTGCCCCCACGCCGTAGCCATGCAGCCACGCAACAACGACGTCTTCACCCCCAGCCAGCTCAACACCCTCGCCCGCGACCTGCTGGAAGACAGCTTTCCTGCGATCTGGGTGGAGGCCGAACTGGGCAGCGTGGCGCGCCCGGCGTCCGGCCATCTGTACTTCACCCTGAAGGACGCGCGTGCACAGTTGCGCGCTGCGATGTTCAGGATGAAGGCGCAGTACCTGAAGTTCGTGCCGCGCGAGGGCATGCGCGTGCTGGTGCGCGGCAAGGTGACCCTGTACGACGCCCGTGGCGAGTACCAGATGGTGCTGGACCACATGGAGGAAGCCGGCGAAGGCGCACTGCGTCGCGCGTTCGAGGAACTGAAGGCGCGGCTGGAGGCCGAGGGACTGTTCGACCCGGCGCGCAAGCGGCCGATGCCGGCTCATGTGCAGCGCCTGGCGGTGATCACCTCGCCCACCGGTGCCGCCGTGCGCGATGTGCTGAGCGTGCTCGGCCGCCGCTTCCCGTTGCTGGAAATGGATCTGCTGCCGACCTTGGTACAAGGCGCGACCGCTGCCGCACAGATCACCCGCCTGCTGCAGGCCGCCGATGCCAGCGGCCGCTACGACGTGATCCTGCTGACCCGCGGTGGTGGCTCACTGGAAGACCTGTGGGCGTTCAACGATGAAGCCCTGGCCCGTGCAATCGCCGACAGCCGCACGCCCGTTGTATCGGCGGTGGGTCACGAAACCGACTTCAGTCTCAGCGATTTTGCCGCTGACCTGCGCGCGCCGACGCCATCGGTGGCCGCAGAACTGCTGGTACCCGATCAGCGCGACCTGGCCCTGCGCCTGCGCCGCAATGCGGCTCGTATGGTGCAGCTGCAACGCCACGCCATGCAGCAGGCCATGCAGCGCGCCGATCGTGCCCTGCTGCGTTTGAATGCACAAAGCCCGCAGGCACGGCTGGATCTGCTGCGCCGGCGCCAACTGGACCTCGGGCGTCGACTGCATGCGGCGCACAACCAGCAGCAGGAGCGTCGCGCGGCCCGCCTGCGCCACGCCGCTGCAGTGTTGCGTGGTCACCATCCGCAACGGCAGATGGAGGCACTGCGACGTCGCCTTGCCGCGCTGGGCGGGCGCCCACAGGCGGCGCTGCAGCGCCTGCTGCATCGTGATGCACTGCGTCTTCGTGGCCTGGCGCGTTCACTGGAAGCAGTCAGTCCATTGGCTACCGTCGCCCGTGGCTACAGCATCGTGACCCGTGCAGACGATGGCGCGCTGGTACGTCGGGTCGAGCAGGTGCAACCGGGTGACGCACTGCAGGCCCGCGTCGGCGACGGCGTGATCGACGTCCAGGTGACTGCGGTCAAGTAAGGGGTGTTCGGCAGGGCTGCGCCCTGCACCTGCAGAGGCCAGAGCAACGGCAGCAGCCGAAGCAAAAGCTGGCATTCCGTGGGATGGCGGGGTGGGGGGGGGGGGTGGGGGGGG
>NZ_JBBPFR010000010.1:0-140114 GCF_037969685.1 Stenotrophomonas sp. G106K1
ATCCATGGCGCGACCGAGCTTACATGGACGTACTTGCAGCGTCCCCCGCAACCGGACCCACCCCGCCTACCCTCAGGAAACCCGCTTCTGCTTCGGCTGTTGCTGTTGCTTCGGCTGTTGCTCTGGCCTCTGCAGGTGCAGGGCGCAGGCCTGCCGACCAACCCCTTACTTGGCAGCCGCGATCTGCTTTTCGATGTCGGCCGCCGTGACCGGGCCCAGGAAGCTGTGCGCCAGCTTGCCCTGCGGATCGATCAGGTGGGTCAGCGGCAGGCCGCGCGGGGTGGCGAAGTCGGCCGGCGGGTCGAACGGATCGACGATCACGATCGGATAGGTCACCGGATGCTTGGTCAGGAACGACTGCATCTCCGGCGCCTCGATGTCCTCGTAGGCCAGGCCAACCACTTCGATGTTGCTGCGCATGGCATGCAGCGCCGACAGCTCCGGCATTTCCTTGCGGCAAGGTGCACACCAGGTCGCCCAGAAGTTCACCACCACCCACTTGCCACGATGCGCGGCAAGGTCGTAATCGCTGCCATCGACCGCCTTCATCTTCAGCGTCGGGAACTCGGCGGTGACGCGCTCGGCGGGCGTGTCCTCAACCGGCGCCGTCGCGGTCGGGGTCGGTGCCTGCGCGGGCGGTTGGCTGCTGGCCGGGGTCGGCTCCTGCGCGGGTTTGCAGGCGGCCAGGGCCAGCAGCACAGCCAGCAGCAATGGGGTCTTGCAGGTCATGGGGCGTCTCCAGAATCAGGGTAGATGTCGCTGACGCGACGCTTGAGGCGTTCACGCAACGGCAGGCGCAACTCGTCCAGCGCAGCCAGCGCGGCCCGGCCGAGGCTGTCATCGCGGTAAGGCAGGTGTTGTTCGGCCACCGGAATGCGCAGCTGCGTGCATTCGTACAGATCGCCCAGGCTGACCTGGTCCAGGTCACGGGCCAGCAGCCATTCGCCGCGCTCATCACGGCGCAGCAGGCCGATGTCCTCAAGGTTGCAGGCCAGGTCCTGCAGCAGCGAGTCGGTCAGCATCGGTTCCAGCCGCAGGATCTCGTCGTCGGCCAGCCCCCTGCCCTTGGCGCGTGCGTGCTGGAAGCGCCCGAGCAGGCGCAGCAGGCCATAGAACTCGTAGCCCTGCGGCAGGCGCAGTTCCACCGGCTGGTAGCGGAAGGCCGCCATCGACGATGCCAGCGACGCGCCCAGCAGCACCGCCACCCAGCACAGGTAGATCCACAGCAGCAGGATCGGCACGAAGGCCACCGTGCCATACAGCTTCTGGTAGGACTGGAAGCTGCCCAGGTAAGCGCCGATGCCCCACTTCACCAGCTCCAGGATCACCGCGGCCAGAATCGCGCCCGGAACCGCGTGGCGCCACTTCACGGTGTGGTGTGGCACCACCCGGAACATCAGGGTGATGCAGACGAACTCGATCAGGATCGGCGCCAGCCGTAACGCGAGATCGGCAAGCCAGCGCCCCTCCTGCGTGCCGAACAGCGGCATCGCGAACACCCGCGCCGACACGGCCAGTGAAGCGGCGGCAAGCATCGCGCCGAGGGTCAGCACCGTCCAGTAGACCAGGAAGCGGGTCAGCCGCGGCCGACTGCTGCCGACGCGCCAGATCTGGTTGAAGGTCTCTTCAACGCTGTTGAGAGTGATCAGCAGCGAGATGACCAGGGCGATGAAGCCGGCGGCAGTGAGCTGACCCGCGCTCGCCGAGAACTGCCGCAGGTAGCCCTCGGCGGCGCGCGCGGCATTGGGCACGAAGTTGGAGAAGACGTAGTCGCTGAGCTGGTCGCTCCAGCGATCGAACACCGGGAAGGCCGAGAGCACGCCGAACACCACGATCGCCAACGGCACCAGCGCGAACACCGTGGTGTAGGCCAGCGCGGCGGCAGCCTGGAACAGGCGGTCGTCGAGGAAGCGGCGCCACAGGAAGCGGCCGAAGCTGGCGGCGCGTGCGCGATCCCGCGCGCGCTCCATCCACAAATTGAGCGTATCCAAAGGTTCCATCGGCGCAAGGGTACCCGATGCGGAATCGGTGCAGGATAGCCATACTGGCGTCCACACGATGAGGAGAGCTAGGCGCGATGGGCGAAATCCTGGTGCTGTACTACAGCCGCGGCGGTTCGGTGGCACGGCTGGCGCGCCAGATCGCGCGGGGCATCGGCGAGGTGCCGGGCATGGCGGCGCGGCTGCGCACGGTGCCGCCGGTGGCTGCCGTCACCCAGACCGCGCAGCCTCCGGTGCCGGACGATGGCGCGCCGTATGTGAGCGTGCAGGACCTGGTGGAGTGCCAGGGACTGCTGCTGGGTAGCCCCACACGTTTCGGCAACATGGCCGCGCCGGTCAAGCATTTCCTCGATGGGCTCGGCGCCGAATGGGTAAACGGCACGCTGGCGGGCAAGCCGGCCGGGGTGTTCACGTCCACCGCGTCGATGCATGGCGGCCAGGAGTCGACCCTGCTGTCGATGCAGGTGCCGCTGCTGCACCACGGCTGCCTGATCGTCGGCATTCCGTTCACCGAGCCGGCGCTGAGTCACACCACCAGTGGCGGCACGCCGTATGGCGCCAGCCACGTGGCCGGTGCCGCCGATGACCCGCAACCGACCGACGATGAGGCGGTGCTGGCACGGGCGCTGGGCCGGCGCGTGGCCGACATCGCGCAGCGGCTGGCACGATGAGCGCCGCGCCGCGCACCGTGCTGCTGCTTGCCTTGATGGGGCTGGCGGCGCTGTTTGCCGGCTGGTTCATCAACGACAGGCACTGGCTGGCCACCCAGCTGGTGTTCACCGCGCCACCGCTGGCGCTGGCCATCGTCCTGCGGCTGGGCTGGCGCAAGGCAGGCTTCTGGGCGGCGGTGCTGGCCCTGGGCTGGTTCAGCCATGGCGTGATGAGCGCCTGGAGCCATCCCGAAACCCGCTGGCTGGCGCTGATCGAGATCGCGCTGGCGCTGCTGGTGATCTTCTCGGCCAGCCTGCCGGGCCTGCGCGCCCGTTTCGGGCGGCGGCGCTGACGCTGCGCCCGGCGGGCCGTATCATCTGCGTTCCCGGCCCCGCGCCGCTGTACCTGCCTTGGTTTCGCGCATGCACATGATGGAAGAACTCCTGGTCGTCACCACCGGTGGCACGATCGACAAGATCTATTTCGACGACAAGTCGGACTACCAGATCGGCGACCCGCAGATCGGCATGATCCTGCGCGAACTGGGGGTCACGTTCCGTTTCAACGTGATTCCGATCCTGCGCAAGGATTCGCTGCACATCAACGACGACGATCGTGAGCTGATCCGCGCGACGATCGCTGCGCAGCCCACCCGCCATGTGCTGGTGACCCACGGCACCGATTCGATGGTGCAGACCGGCAAGGTGCTGGCGACGATTCCCGACAAGACCATCGTGATGACCGGTGCGCTGAGCCCGGCGCGTTTCCGTGGTTCGGATGCTGAGTTCAACATCGGTTGTGCGATCGGTGCGGTGCAGTCGCTGCCGGCCGGGGTGTTCATCGCGATGAACGGCCGGATCTTCGATCCGCAGCATGTGCGCAAGAACGTGGCGGCGAACCGGTTCGAGTCGGTTTGAGAAACGGCAGCCGAGCGCAGGCAGCGCGCCCCTTGTAGTGCCGAGCCATGCTCGGCAACCGCGCGCCAGCGCGGCACAAAGGTCCGCAGCCGAGCATGGGCTCGGCTCTGCAGAAACAAAAAACACCCCGGCCGAAGCCGGGGCGTGCCCATGGAGAGGGCTTGGGCTCAGTACTGGGCGTTGACGGTCACGCCCGAGAAGGTGCTGTAAGCCTTCACCCGCACGTACCAGGTACCGGCGGTGGGGCTGTTGACAGTGCAGGTCTCGTTGTTGCCGCTCAGGTACGGGCGGCAGGTGTAGACGGTGTCGGTCGGGGCACTGCCCTGGCGCAGGTACAGGTCGGCGTCACCGCTGCCACCACTGATCGCCACGCGCAGCTGCGCGCTGCCAGCCGGGACGTTGACGGTATAGCTGAGCGATGCGCCGCTGGCCGCGCCGAGGCCGGTGACCGGCACGTTGTTCTGCAGCACGGTGCCACCCGGGTTGGGCGTGGTGCCGTTGATCGCGGCTGTCACCGCGGCATCGGCGTCGATGATGCCGGCGCCGCAACCACCCGAGCATGCACCCGGCAGCGGACGCGCGGTGCTCTTGATGATGCTTTCCACCTGCGCCGGGCTGAGCGGGCTCGGTGCCACCGACTGCATCAGCGCAACCACGCCGGCCACGTGCGGCGCCGCCATCGAGGTGCCGTTGTAGGAGGCATAGCTGGCGCTGCCCGGGGTCGTGGTACCGCTGTTGAGGGTGGACAGGATGCTCTGGCCCGGTGCGGAGATGTCGATGCCGGTACCGTAGTTGGAGAAGCTGGCACGCGCACCCGCCGAGGTGGTGGCCGCCACGGCGATCACGTTCGGGCAGTTCGCCGGTACCGCGCTGGAGACGTTGGTGTTGCTGTTGCCGGCAGCGACCACCACGGTGGTGCCGCGGCCGACCGCGCCGTTGATCGCGTTCTGGTAAGTGGTCGAGCAGCTGCCGCCGCCGCCCAGCGACATGTTGATGACCTCGGCCGGGTTGGCGTTGGCAGGCACACCGCTGACCGTGCCACCGGAAGCCCAGACGATCGCGTCGGCGATGTCGGAGGTGTAGCCGCCGCACTTGCCGAGCACGCGCACCGGCACAACCTTGGCATTGAAGGCGGTGCCGGCCACACCGGTGCTGTTGTTGGTCACCGCAGCGACCGTGCCGGCCACGTGAGTGCCGTGCCAGCTGGAGTTGGAGGCCGGAATGCCCGAGCCGCACTCGTTGGCGCCGTACCAGTCGCCCTCGTCGTTGGGATTGCTGTCACGGCCACCGCCATCGCGGGCCATCGCCGCGTCGCTGATGAAGTCATAGCCCGGCAGGATGTTGGCGTTGAGGTCGGCATGGTTGGTGATGCCGGTATCGATCACCGCCACCACCACGCCGGTGCCGGTGGCCTTGTCCCAGGCCGGGCGCACGTTGATCGACGCGTTGGAGGTACCGAAGCCCCATTGCTCGCTGAAGCGGGTGTCGTTCGGGGTCAGCGTCGCGCGCATGATCTGGTCGACTTCGACGTATTCCACGTTCGGGTCGGCGGCGAGCTTGCGCATCAGCAGTTCGGATTCGGCCTGGTCCAGCGCGCGGTCGGTCCTGACCACGGTGGAGCCGACAGCGAGCTTGCGGACTTGCTGCAGCCCCAGCGCGCGGCCCTGGCTGCTGGCGATGCCGGCCGCCGCGGTCTTCAGCGAAGACGCCAGCGCGGTGGTGTTGGCCACCGGCGCACTGCCGTCGCGGAATTTGACGATGAAGCGCTGGTGGGTCGGCGCGGACTGCAGGCCGCTGAGCTGGACATCACCGGCCAGCGCAGGCGTGGCCAGCAGCAGCGATGACAGGACGGACGCACCAAGGACCACCCACACACGACGCACACGCAGTTGCGTTACCTGGGACATCGGATTTCCCTTCTAATGGTGTGAATGCCGGAATCGGCAGAAGCGCCGGCCTGAACCGTGGGCTGGCTTGCAATGGCGAGGTTCGGGTCCGGCGAGCCAGCGGATTCCCCTGACCATCCGCTGTGTAGATGACGCTAGTGGCTCAGACCGGACACCACAAGATTTTCAGCGTCTTTTCAGCAAGATGAAATGTTGGTTTTGAGACTTTTCGGGTCGAGGGTTTGTGAAGATGAAGGAACTTTCGCGTCACCTGCACGGACCTGACTACGCAATGTCGTGTCTCGTCATGTCTTTGCCGACATCGGCGGTCGTGATTCGCCAGGCATGGCGCGCGCCCCCCAGAACGCAGAAAGCCCGTCACGGGGACGGGCTTTCCAGGAAGGCAGCCAGGCATGGCCCGGCTCCAACATTCAGTGCGGGCGATCAGCCCAGCTTGACCAGCCAACCGTGGCGGTCCGGCAGGCGGCCGTACTGGATGTCGGTCAGTTCCTTGCGCAGCGACATGGTCACTTCGCCGGCCGGCGCATTGATGTCGCCCACCGAGAAGCCTTCGCCCTTCAGCTGGCCGATCGGGGTGACCACCGCAGCGGTACCGCAGGCGAACACTTCGGCAATCTCACCCGAGGCCACGCCCTGCTTCCACTCATCGATGGTGACCTTGCGCTCTTCGACCTTCATGCCGCGGTCGCGGGCCAGCTGCAGGATGCTCTCGCGGGTGATGCCCTCGAGGATGCTGCCGGACAGTTCCGGCGTGACCAGGGTGCCGTCCTTGTAGACCAGGAACACGTTCATGCCGCCCAGTTCTTCCAGGTACTTGCCTTCGACCGGGTCCAGGAACAGCACCTGCGAGCAGCCCTGTGCCTGCGCCTTCTGCTGCGGCAACAGCGACGCGGCGTAGTTGCCACCACACTTGGCCGCACCGGTGCCGCCCTTGGCCGCACGCGCGTATTCGGTGGACAGCCAGATCGACACCGGGGCGACGCCGTTGGCGAAGTACGGGCCAGCCGGGCTGGCGATCACGTAGTAACCGGCCTTGTGCGCGCCGCGCACGCCGAGGAAGGCTTCGTCGCCGATCATGAACGGACGGAAGTACAGGCTCGACTCATCGGCCGACGGCACCCAGGCGCTGTCGACGGCGATCATCTGCTTCAGCGATTCGACGAAGATCTCCACCGGCAGTTCCGGCAGCGCCAGGCGCTGCGCCGAACGCTGCAGGCGACGGCCGTTGGCATCCGGGCGGAAGGTCCAGATCGAGCCATCGGCATGGCGGTAGGCCTTGATGCCCTCGAAGATCTCCTGGCCGTAGTGCAGCACGGCTGCGGCCGGGTCCAGCTGCAGCGGACCGTAGGCACGCACGTTGGCGTTGTGCCAGCCGGTGTCCTTGTCCCAGCGCACTTCCACCATGTGGTCGGTGAAGTGCAGGCCGAAGCCCGGCTTCTCCAGGATCTGGGCGCGCTCTTCAGCGCTGCGCGGGTGGTCCGAACGGGTGACGGCGAAGCTGGGAATGGACTGGGACACCGGAGATTTCCTGTTCTGGTTGCGGGTAATGCCGGGCCCGCGTCACTGCGGGCCGTGGGTCAAAGCATGCCGGTTTCGAGCCGGGCGGCCTCGGACATCATGTGCTGGTTCCACGGCGGGTCGAAGACCAGCTCGACGTCGGCCTCGGCCACCGTCGGGATCATTTCAAGCTTGCTGCGCACGTCGTCGACCAGGATGTCGCCCATGCCGCACGCAGGCGCGGTCAGGGTCATCTTCACGTCGATCTCGCGCTGCCCTTCGTCCAGGTGCTTGATCTCCACCTCGTAGACCAGGCCCAGTTCGACGATGTTCACCGGAATTTCCGGGTCGAAACAGGTGCGCAGCTGCTGCCACACCAGTTGTTCGACCTGCTCGTCGCTGGCATCGTCGGGCAGCTCCAGCGGCGCCGGCGCCTCCTTGCCGATGGCATCGCCATCCTTGCCGGCGATACGGAACAGGTTGCCCTCGACGAACACCGAATAACTGCCGCCCAGCGCCTGGGTGATGTACCCATAGCTGCCGGCGGGCAGGGTCACGGTGTCGCCCTGCGGGACCATCACGGCCTCGCAATCGCGTTCGAAGTGGACAGGTTCGCTGCTACGGGAATACATGGGGACCGATATGGGGCTGCGGCCGAAGCCACGCAAGACGGCATTCTAACGTAGGCGCCCGGCCCTCGCCGGTGCACTGCGGCAAACCACAGTATCCTGTGGGCGACCTTCAGGAGCTTCGATGTCCTCCAATGCCGCACGCGCCAGGACCGTTACCTGGCTCTGGCCCTTCATGTTGTTGCTGGCGCTGGCCACCGCCCCCCTCGCCTGGATGCTGATCGCCCTGTTCACCGGCCGTCCCGTCGGCTGGATGGCGGTACTGACCTCCCTGGAACTGGTGTTCATGCTGCGTCTGGGCACGCTTGGCCCCGGCAAGCTGCGCATCGCCCTGGTCGTACTGGGCACGCTGTTGGTGGCCGCGATCGCGAACTGGGCCATCGCCAGTGCCTGGATGGGCGGCTCGATGGGCCTGAACCCTTGGGACGCCTCGCTGCGGATGGGCCCGCACCTGGCCTGGACGCTGATCACCCTGGCCAATGGCGTGGTCGAATGGCTGTGGCTGGCGGTGGGCATTGCCGTAGGCGCCTGGCTTGCGCGTTGATCGCGCCGGTGATGCCCTGGTAGATCCACGCCTTGCGTGGATGGGGTGGTTGAATCTGGGGTCAGAGCCCTTTCCTGCGGAAAGGGCTCCGACCCCAACCCTCAGTGCCCGCCGTCGAGCGCCTTCAGTTCGCTGACCAGCGACGCCGCCGCCTCTGCACCATCGCCGTACAGCATGCGCGTGTTGTCGGCGTAGAAAAGCGCATTCTCGATACCGGCAAAGCCGGTGCCCTTGCCGCGCTTGATCACCACCACGTTGCGCGCGTTGACCACGTCCAGTACCGGCATGCCGTAGATCGGACTGGCCGGATCGGTGCGCGCCACCGGATTGACCACATCGTTGGCGCCGATCACCAGCACCACGTCGGTGGTGGCGAATTCGGGATTGATGTCGTCCATGTCCGCGATCAGGTCATACGGCACACCCGCTTCGGCCAGCAGCACGTTCATATGCCCGGGCATGCGCCCGGCCACCGGGTGGATTGCGAATCTGACCTTTACCCCGCGCGTGATCAACCGCTGCGCCAGTTCCCAGATCTTGTGCTGGGCCTGGGCCACGGCCATG
The DNA here is from genome assembly GCF_037969685.1 of Stenotrophomonas sp. G106K1. Taxonomy (NCBI): domain Bacteria; kingdom Pseudomonadati; phylum Pseudomonadota; class Gammaproteobacteria; order Lysobacterales; family Lysobacteraceae; genus Stenotrophomonas; species Stenotrophomonas sp. G106K1. Next base: position 8,710 of record NZ_JBBPFR010000010.1, read on the forward strand.
CCATAGCCGGGCACGATCACCACACGTTCGGCAAAGCCCATCATCGCGGCCACGTCGGCGGCTTCGATGGGCTTCTGTGAACCGGAAATCGCCTGTGCTTCACCACCGGCGCCAGCGCCGAAATTGGAGAACAGCACGTTGCGGATCGGCCGGTTCATCGCCTTGGCCATCAACCGGGTCAGCAGGATGCCCGCTGCGCCGACCATCATGCCGGCGATGATCAACGCCTCGTTGCCCAGCACGTAGCCTTCGAAGGACACCGCCAGGCCGGTGAACGCGTTGTACAGCGAGATCACCACCGGCATGTCGGCGCCACCGATCGGCAGCGTCATCAATACGCCCAGCGCCAGCGCCAGCACGAAGAAGGCGACGATGGCCCAGGTGCTGAGCGTGCTGGCAGCGATGACGCCCAGCACCACCACGGCCAGCGCCACCAGCAGGTTCATCGCCTGCTGGCCCGGCCAGGTCACGCGCTTGTCGAGGCGGCCATCGAGTTTGGCCCAGGCAATCACCGAGCCGGACAGCGACACCGCACCGATCGCTGCGCCGACCACGGCCAGCACCAGCACCGTACCGGACGGCTGGCGTGCAGCCAGGTCGGCCAGCGCCTGCGCGCTCCAGTGGGTGGTATCGCGGTTGGCCAGGAAGGCATAGCGCAGCAGTTCCACCGCGCCGATGGCCGCCGCCGAGCCACCGCCCATGCCGTTGTACAGCGCAACCATCTGCGGCATGTCGGTGACCGCGACCTTGCCTGCCGACCACCAGGCCAGGCCGGCACCCAGCAGCAGTGCCAGCAGGATCAGCGGCACGTTGTGCAGTTCGGGCAGGAAGAAGGTCGCCACCGTGGCCAGCAGCATGCCCAGCCCCGCCCAGCGGATACCGCTGCTTGCGGTCATCGGCGAGGCCATGCGCTGCAGGCCGAGCAGGAACAGGGTGGCGGCAACCAGGTAGCTGGCCTTGACCAGCCAATCGAGCAGTTCGACGGTGCTGATGTTCAAGCCTGTGGCTCCTTCGGTTCATCGTTGCCGGCCTTGCGCACGCTCGGCTTGAACATTTCCAGCATCCGCGCGGTGACCACGTAGCCGCCGGCTGCGTTGCCGGCGCCGAGCACCACGGCAAGGAACCCCAGGATTTTCTCCAGCGGTGTCTGCGCGTGCCCCAGCACCACCATCGCGCCGATCAGCACGATGCCGTGGATGAAGTTGGAGCCCGACATCAACGGGGTATGCAGGATCACCGGGACCCGGGAAATGATCACGTGGCCGGCAATCGCGGCCAACATGAAGATGTACAGCGCCACGAACCCGTCACTCACCGGCAACGCTCCTGCTCTGTCTTCGTCGCCCCATCATAACCACGGGCTGAACCCCGCGCGCGTCCCGGTCAACCACGGCGGCACTCACGCGTTGTCGATGGTGACCCCTGTCGAGGAACCGTACCCTGTGCTGGTGAGCAGCCCTGTCCCCCCGAGCGCCGAGACCGATGCCCTGCCGGCGTCGCTGGAAGCGTTCCTGGCCAGCGTCGGCCCGCGCGCGTTCCGCTTCGCCGAAGCCGGCCTGCGCCAGCGCGACGACGCCATGGATGCGGTGCAGGACGCGTTGATGCGCATGCTGGACTACGCCGACAAGCCGGCCGCCGAGTGGGCGCCGCTGTTCTGGAGCATCCTGCGTCGGCGGGTGATCGACGTGCAGCGCCGTCGCCGCTTCCGCCTGCCTTTCTGGCGCGACAACCAGGATGCGGAGGGGGGCGAGATCGACTGGGCTGATCCCGGCCCGGACCCTTCGCAGGCGCACGAGCAGCGCCAGCAGTACCAGCAGTTGGTGCAGGCACTGCGCGCGCTGCCCGCCCGCCAGCGCGAAGCCTTCACCCTGCGCGTGCTGCAGGACCTGGACGGCGCCACCACCGCCCGCGCCATGGGCTGCAGCGAGGGCGCGGTAAAGACCCATCTGGCGCGCGCCCGACAGGCGCTGCAGAATCAACTGGAGATGCACCCGTGAACCGCCCCCTGCCTTCCGATGACGCCCTGCGCAGCCTGCACGCGCAGTCCCTGCAGGCGCTGTCGCCGGCCACGCTGGCACGCCTGCGTAGTGCCCGTCACAGCGCCAGCAGGGCGCACGCCGGTCGCTGGCGCTGGTGGCTGGCCAGCGCCTGTTCGCTGGTGATCGCGCTGGGCGTCGGTGTCCAGTTCGTCGGCCCGGGCGAACATCAAGGCAGTGCCACCGCGCCGATCGTGGCGGCGGAAGAAGACAACGGCGTGCTGTACGACGAGAATCCCGATCTGTACCTGTGGCTGGGCGACAACGACCTGGCGATGGAGTGAACCATGTTGCGATACCCCTCCCTGCCCCTGCTGATCGCCCTGACCCTGCTGCCGGCTGCTTCGGCACTGGCACAGGCCAGCCCACCGGCGCCGGCCACGCGGCCGGCACCTGCTGCCGTGCCGCTGCCGAACTGGGAACAGCTGAGCCCGGCCCAGCGCGAGGCGCTGCTGGCGCCGCTGCGTGACCGCTGGAACGGCGCCGATCCCGCGCAGCGCCAGCGCATGCTCTCGCACGGCCAGCGCTGGCAGTCGATGAGCCCGGAAGAACGCGACAAGGCCCGCCGCGGCCTGCGCCGCTTCGAACACATGAGCCCGGAACAACGTGAGCAGGCCCGGGCATTGTTCGGCCAGATGCGTGACCTCAGCCCGGCCCAGCGCGATGCCATGCGCGAGCGCTGGTCACAGATGAGCGCGGACGAACGCAGGGAATGGGTGCGCGACAACCCACCGCCGGCGAAGCCGCGGTAACCCGCCATCCGCACGCTGGGCCCCTCATCCACGCATGGCGTGGATCTACCGGAGAGGCCCGGCGCTACCAACTCATGACTGCCAGCGGGTCTTGGCCAGCAGTTCGTCTTCCCAGTCGAAACCCAGCTGGCCTTCGTGCACGAACAGGGCGACGAAGTTCATCAGGTTGCGCGCATACATCTCGCTGGCCTGGGTGGCGCCCCGGCTGGCCAGGCCCAGCGGGCCGTCGATGGTCACGCCCTGGTGCTCGATGCATTCGCCGGGCTGGGTCAGTTCGCAGTTGCCGCCACTTTCGGCGGCCAGATCGACGATCACGCTGCCCGCGGCCATGCCTTCGACCATCGCGGCGGTGACGATCGTCGGCGCCCGGCGTCCCGGCACGGCGGCAGTGCAGACCACCACGTCCACGCTGCGCAGATGGTCGCCCAGGCGCCGCTGCTGTTCGGCGCGCTCTTCGTCGGTCAGCGCCCGCGCATAACCGCCCTCGCCTGCCGCACTTACCCCGAGATCGAGGAAGCGCGCACCGAGCGACTGGATCTGCTCGCGGGTTTCCGGGCGCACGTCGAAGCCCTCCACCTGCGCACCCAGGCGGCGCGAGGTGGCGATGGCCTGCAGGCCGGCGACACCGGCGCCGATCACCAGCACCTTGGCCGGACGCACGGTACCGGCGGCAGTGGTCAGCATCGGGAAGAAACGCGGCGCCCGTTCGGCAGCGATCAATGCCGCCTTGTAGCCGGCCATGCCGGCCTGCGAACTGAGCACGTCCATCGCCTGCGCGCGCGTGGTGCGCGGCAGCTGCTGCAGCGGGAACAGGTACAGCCGGTCATCGGAGGCCAATGCAGCCAGCGCCGGGTCGGCCGCCGGGGTCAGCAGACCGACCACACTCGCGCCCGGCTTGAGCTGCGCCAGCACCTCGGCCGGTGGTGCCTGCACGCACAGCAGGATGTCGATCTCGGCCCAACGGGCGTCGTCAAAGGCGCGGGCACCTGCGTCGTCGTAGGCGGCATCGGTGAAACCTGCGGCCTGGCCCGCACCGGGCTGGTACCACACGGTGATGCCCAGCGCACCGAGCTTGCGCGCCGTCTCCGGCGTGAGCGCAACGCGCCGTTCGCCCGGCGCGGTCTCCTTGATCCCCAGCAACGCCACGGCCATGCAGATTCCCGCTGATCGGTGAGTGGGTCCGATCCTAGCAGGCGCACGCGGCTCAGTGCAGCGTCGCGCCACCCGGGTCGAGACGATCAAGCACGCCCTGCATGGCGCTGTCGAAGGCGCCATCGTCGACGTGGGGACGCAGGCGACCCAGTCGCACCATCACCGCCAGTTCCTCGGGCGAGGCCACGCAGAAGCGCACGCCCCGACGGTTGACGAACAGCAGGCGCGAAGAAATCGGGCTGATCCAGGACAGCTTGCCCGCCTGCACCTTGCCATCCTTGTCGACGAAGTCCAGCCAGTTGCCGATCTCCATCCGGCGGAAGCGATCGGCATCGGCGTTGTCGAAATCGTCGGTATTGAAGGTACTGCCCAGCTCGACGGCTGGCGTTTCCGGTGCCGGTGGTGCGGGCAGCACCACCTGCGGCAGCTCGGGCAGCGCGCGCTGCAGCTCCGGTCGCGATTCGGCGATGCCCTGCAGGGTGTCATGCAGCGCATCGATGGCTGCGGAGGCAGCGTCGCCATGCACGCCGACGCTGGCAAACACCTTGGCCAGCAGCGGCTGCCAGGCCTGCAGCCACGGCTTGCCGACAATCTGCCGGCGGGCCTCGGCCACTTCCTCCAGCAGGCCATCGGCCAGGGTCAGCGCTTCGGCCACCGAGGCACCCTCCTCGCCCTCGCGCAGCAGCGCCAGGGTCAGATGATGCTGCCAGGGCTGGCGCAGGAATTCGGCGATCGCCGGCGGCAGGGTGGCGTCGCCGATGCGGCGATCCAGTTCGGCACCGGCACGGGTACGGGCCATTTCCAGCTTTTCCTGGCCGCGCTGGGTCTCGGCGGCCCGACGCTCGGCGATTTCCACGCGACGGCGGTGCTGCACCAGGAAATCGCGGAATTCTTCTTCCAGGGTCAGGAAGATCGCCAGGTTCTCGTTGAACTCGGCGACCAGCCGCTCGATGATTTCTTCGACCTTGGCCATCAGCATGCGCTCGGCCTGGCTTTCGCCGGTGTTGCCCTCGCAGGCCTCGGCCAGCGAGTTGAGCAGCTTGCGCGCCGGATGGGTCTTCTGCACGAACATGCGGCGGTCCAGCATCGCCACCTTCACGAACGGGACCACCAGGCGGCCGATCAGTTCACGCGAGCGGCCTTCCAGTTCACGCTCATCGAGCATCACATCGAACAGCATGCCGACCAGATCGATCGCATCCTCGTCCTGCGCGTCCAGCCGGGTCTGGCCCGGGTCGACACCCAGCCGGGTGGCGCTGGAGAGCACTTCGCTCTTCAGCCGCTGCGCCAACGATTCGCCGTCCTCGCCGATCGCTGCACGCAGGGTCGCACTGGGCGTGGCCTGCAGCAGTGACAGCACCGACATCATTTCGCGCTGGCTCAACGGGCGATGCTGGCCGACCGCGACCTGCGCCGCCGAGGTCGCGTCCTCGCGCACGTGGCGGGTCTGCTGCAGCAGTTCGTGCAGCGCTTCGAGCAACATGCCCTGCTGGCCGGAATAGGCTTCACCGGACGGGCTCTCTTCGCCACCCGCGTGTTGCTGCATGTGGCCACGACGCTCCGACCAGCGCGCGGCAAACCGCTGCGCCCAGGCCGGCGCGGCCTGTTCGTCGTCATTGAATTCGTTGTCGAAGCCAGGTGCCGTGCGCTGCTCGACCAGATCATCCAGACCATGCGGAACGTGCTGCGTCGGGGCCGGCGCCAGTGGTCGGCGCGGGGCCCCCATCTGCGACATCACCCCGGCCGCGGCCAGGTGCTCGTCCAGCTTTTCGTAGATGCGGCCCACCGGTGCGCGCATGTCGCGCTCGCACAGCTTGATCAGCACCAGGTGCACTTCAGGGGCCAGCTCACAGCCGGCGAAGGCTTCGTGGATGGCCACGCCCAGATGCTCCGGGCTGATCGGGTTGCGGTCGGCATCGAGCTCGATACCGCCGCCCAGCCAGCCCAGGCGACGGTCAAGCCGCGCCAGCACCGGCTTGAAGTCGCGCAGCAGCACGGTGGCGAAGTTGCGCACTGCCAGCCGCGATTCCAGTACATGTTCGGGCACCAGGCTCAGGCCGTCCTGGGCCTGCCCGGACAGGGTCAGCTCGGCAGAGACGGGCTCGCCTGCAGCCAGACCAGCCCAGGCATGGCCGAGATGGCCGGCAAACGCGCCGGCAATCTCCTCACGGCGGCGGCGCAGCTCGCGCATCGCGTCCAGGAACAGCAACTGCGACGAGCCGGCATTGCCGGCACGGTCGAACAGGGCATCATCGAAGCGGGCCAGTGCCGCGCCAAAGGCCTGGCACAACGCCGGCAGGACGATGTCCCGGGCAAGCTGGAGCTGGGCCGGGTCACGGCCCGGCGATCCCATCGGAGTGGGCGCGCTCATCATTCGGGAAGGCTCCCCACCTTCTCTGGCTCTGGTGCGACAGACATCATGGACATCGCGACGGCCGGTACACCCCATGCACCGGTCCCTCGATGGTAGGCCGGCCAGCCCATCACGGACAGTGAAACAGTCCTCACTTCAAACCTCATGAACGGCGGCCCGGCAATATTACGTATCGTAAGCCGTGCAGGGCCTGCGAGGCGAGGGGAAGCGGGGCTCCGTGATCCGCCAGTGGCATGATGTTCATCACAGTTTGCTATTCAGGGGCCTGACGCGACACAAACGGCGTCATCTACCTCCCCGACTATAATCAGCGACCCGTGATGACCGGTTCAGACTCCATGCCCGACCCTGCTGCCCTGCTTGCCCTGGATGCCCGCCGCTCGGTGCCCTCGCGGCAACTGGGCGAGCCCGGACCAGACCCGGCCACCCTGCAGCGGATGCTGACCTCGGCGGTGCGCGTGCCCGACCACGGCAAGCGCGTACCGTTCCGCTTCCTGAGGATCGCCGGCGATGCACGTCACACTCTGGGCGACTTCCTGGCCGCGCGCAGCCGTGAGCGCGACCCGCATGCCGGCGATGCCGTGTTCGAGAAGGACCGCCAGCGCTTCAGCCACGCACCACTGGTGATCGTGGTGGTGGCCAGCCCCCGCCCGGACCCGAAAGTTCCCGCACAGGAACAGCTGATGACCGCCGGCTGCGTGTGCTTTGCCCTGTTGCAGGCCGCCCAGGCACTGGGCTTCGGCGCGCAGTGGCTGACCGCATGGATGGCCTTCGACCCCGCCGTGCACGCCCATCTGGGGCTGGCCGAGGGCGAAGGCATTGCCGGTTTCATCCACATCGGCACGCCCAAGGCCGAGGCGCCCGAGCGCGAGCGCCCGGACCCGGCAGCCCTGCTGCGTGACTGGACCCCACCGGCATGAGCCTGCCGGCACCGCCGCCGCTGTACCTGGTCGACGCCAGCATCTATGTGTTCCGCGCCTGGCATTCGCTGCCGGACGAGTTCCAGGACAGCCAGGGCTGGCCGACCAACGCCGTGCATGGTTTCGCCCGTTTCCTGCTCGACCTGCTGGAACGCGAACGCCCGCGGCACATCGCCATCGCCTTCGACGAAGCGCTGGACAGCGGCTTCCGCCACCGCCTGTACCCGGCCTACAAGGCCAACCGCGACCCGGCACCGGAAGCGCTCAAGCGCCAGTTCGTGCACTGCAAGGCGTTGTGCGCAGCGCTCGGCCTGGCGGTACTGGCCCATCATGATTACGAAGCGGACGATCTGATCGGCAGCGCCCTGCATGGCCACCGCAGCAGCCATCGCGGCGTGATCATTTCCGCCGACAAGGACCTGTCGCAGTTGCTGCTCGACCATGACGAGCAATGGGATTACGCACGCAACCAGCGCTGGGACGTGGCCGGGGTCAAGGCCAGGCATGGCGTGCACGCGCACCAGATCGCCGACTATCTTGCGCTGTGCGGCGATGCGGTCGACAACATTCCGGGCATCAGCGGTGTCGGCGCCAAGTCGGCGGCCGTGCTGCTGGCCCATTTCGGCAGCATGGACGTGCTGTACGAACGCCTCGACGAAGTGCCGTTCCTGCGCCTGCGCGGCGCGGCGCAGATGGCGGTGCGCCTGCGCGAGCAGCGCGAGCACGCCCAGCTCTGGCGCCAGCTGACCACCATCGCCCTGGACGCCCCTCTGGAAGGCTGCCAGCCCGGCATGCCGCGCCAGGCGGCCGATCCAGAGCTGCTCGGCGGCCTGTGCCAGACCCTGCGCTTCGGCCCCATGACCCGCCGCCGGCTGTTCAGTGCCGCCGGCATTTCCGACCCCGTCCCTACTTCCAGCGAGCCCGCATGAGCCAGCGCAACACCGAAGCACCGCGTGTCGTCTACGAAGGCAAGTACCAGCGCATGGTCGTGCGCGGCAGCTGGGAGTACAGCGAACGCACCCACGCCGGCGGCTTGGCCGCGATCATCATTGCCGTCACCCCCGAGGACAAGGTGCTGTTCGTCGAACAGTTCCGCGTGCCGCTGCAGGCACCGACCATCGAGATGCCGGCCGGGCTGGTCGGCGACATCGATGCAGGCGAGTCGATCGAAGTTTCCGCGGTACGCGAACTGGAAGAGGAAACCGGCTGGACCGCCGAGCACGCCGAAGTGCTGATGATCGGTCCTACCTCCTCCGGTGCCAGCAGCGAGAAGATCGCCTTCGTCCGTGCCACCGGTCTGCGTCGCATCGGCGAAGGCGGCGGCGACGAGAGCGAGGACATCACCGTGCATGAAGTGCCGCGTACGCAGGCGGCCGCCTGGCTGGTGCAGAAAATGGCCGAAGGTTACGAAGCCGATGCCAAGCTGTGGGCCGGCCTGTGGATGATCGAGCACCACCTGGATGGACGCCCCCGTGGCTGACGCCGGCCTGCATGCGCTGCCGATGCTGCTGGGTGCCGACGATCCGGCGATTTTCAGCGTGCACCGTGCGCAGGGCGCTTCGCCGTTCCTGCTGCTGGCCGACCATGCAGGCCAGCAGGTACCGCGTGCGCTGAACGACCTTGGATTGCCGCAGACCGAACTGGACCGGCATATCGGCTGGGACATCGGCATCGGCGGCACCACCCGTGCACTGGCCGAGCGTCTGGATGCATGGGCGATCGAGCAGACCTATTCGCGGCTGCTGATCGACTGCAACCGCCCCCTGGTTTCACCCACGCTGATCCCCGAGGTCAGCGACCACACCGTGGTGCCGGGCAATGCCGGGCTGACGCCAGCGCAGCGGCAGCAGCGCATCGATGCGATCCACGCACCCTACCATGCACGCATCGATGCCGAACTGGATGCACGCCGCGATGCGGAGCGGCCGACGCTGCTGGTGATGTTGCACAGCTTCACCCCGGTGATGAACGGCATGCAGCGCCCCTGGCATGCCGGCGTGCTGTACCACCAGGACACCCGCTTTGCCCACGCCTTGTTGCAGGCACTGCGCGATGAATGCGACCTGGTGGTGGGCGACAACGAACCGTATTCGGTCAACAGCAGCAGCGACTACGCGGTGCCGGTGCATGGCGAAGGCCGTGGCCTGGTGCACGTGGAACTGGAGATCCGCCAGGACCTGATTGCCGATGCCGCCGGGCAGCAGGCGTGGGCGGAGCGACTGGCGCGGATCTTAAGCGCGTTGCAGCCGCGGTTGTTGGCATTTGGATGACCGCATCCACGCATGGCGTGGATCTACTGCAGCGCTGACGGACATCCGCATTCGGCGAAGAACGAACGAAGCCGGTTCCCAGTAGATCCACGCCATGCGTGGATGATTTTCGTCAACGCAGAACGGGAACATCCATCCACGGGAACGGCCTGAAGCCGTGCACCTGCACGGTCGCGCCGATCGCTTCAAAATCATCCTTGATCGCCTGTGCTCGGCGCCGATCCAGCATCTCCCCCAGCACAAAAGGCAGCGTGCAACCAACCGAAGGAGGCGTACACCTCATCGTCATCGTTGCAGGCTGCGAAGGCGTGCAGGGTCTGTTGCAGGTCCAGCAGCTCGATCATGCTTCGTTGCTCAGGCAAGCGGTCGTCGCCGAGTCCACCCGTGCCGGACGCAGGCCCAGCGCGATGACCACGCCGAGCGCAGCGAACAGCGCGGCACCGTACTGTGCATTGACCATGCCCTGCAGGGCATCAGCACTGGTTGCCGCCTGCGTGCCGCGCGCGGCGTTGGCGACCATCACCAGCACCGCCAACCCCAACGCGCCGCCGATCTGCTGCGCGGTGGCGGCCATGCCGGACGCTACACCTTGCTGCGGCCCCGGCACGCCCTGCCCGGCCACGATCCACATCGCCGTCCAGCTCATGCCCTGGCCCACGCTGAGCACCACGATGCCCGGCAGCAGCGGCCAGTAGCCGGCACCGTGCGGCATCGCCAGCGCCACCGTGGCGATGCCGACGGCACCGGCGGCGAAGCCCCACGCCAGCACCTGACGCGGCGAACGGCGCTGCAGCATGCGTTCTGCAATGCGGATGCCGAAGGTGCACACCAGCGTCGGCAGCAGGAACGCCATGCCGGCCTGCAGCGGGCTCCAGCCGTAACCATCCTGGAAGTACAGCGCCAGGAAGTAGTACTGCACGCCATAGCTGCTCATGAACGCGAAGGTCAGGCCGAGTGCTGCACGCAGGCCGGGCAGGCGCAGCAGTGCGAACTGCATCAGCGGGTCACGGCTGCGCCTTTCGATCTGCACGAACACCGTCAGCAGTACAGCGGAAAGCAGCAGGCAGATGAGCGTGGCCGGCGCGGTCCAGCCCCACTCCGGTCCCTGCACCAGGGTGGTGACCAGCAGGCTGCCGCCGGCGGTGACGGTAAGGCAACCGGCCAGGTCGAAGGAACGGCCGCGCACGCGCGGGCCATCGGCCGGCAGCCACGCGCCCGCGGCAACCGCACAGGCCATGGCCAGTGGCACGATCACCGCCAGCACCGCCGGCCAGCCGAAGGCCTGGGTCAGCACGCCGCCCAGCAGCGTACCCAGCGCGAGGCCCGCCGCACTGGCCATGCTCCAGATCGCCAGCGCGCGGTTGCGCACCGGGCCTTCCGCATACAGGGTATTGATCAGGGCCAGGGTGGCCGGGAACAGCAGCGCCGCACCGATGCCCTGCGCCGCACGCGCCACGATCAGCAGCGTGGCATTGGGCGCCAGCGCGCCCAGCAGCGAGGCCAGCGCGAACAGCAGCATGCCCAGCCGATAGAAGCGGCGCCGGCCCAGCAGATCAGCCGCACGCCCGCCCAGCAGCAGGCTGCCGCCGAAGGCCACGGTGTAGGCGCTGACCACCCACTGCAGTTGCTGCGCATTGATCTGCAGCGCGCGGCCCATGTCGTGCAGGGCCACGAAGATGATGGTGGCATCCAGGGCGATGATCAGCTGCGCGGTGGCCAGCAGGGTCAGCGCCCAGCGCGGGTGTTTCAGGGGAGGCATGCGGCGCCCGGCTCGGAGGGGGGACGGCAGTCTCATTGATGCAGGTGAATCAATAAACCCCCTCATCGCGATTTCTGTCATGATTTTCAGCATGAATGGATCCTCGATGGACCTCAATGCGGTGCGCATGCTGGTGCAGGTGGCCGAAGCGCGCAGCTTCACCGTGGCCGCCGGCCAGCTCGGCCTGAGCCAGTCCGGGCTGTCGCGCGCGATTGGCCGGCTGGAAGCCTCGCTGGGGGTGAAGCTGCTGCAGCGGAACACGCGCAATGTCGCGCTGACCCCGGATGGCCAGCAGTTCGTCGAGCAGGTGGGACCGTTGCTGTGCGGGATGGAAGACGCCGAGCGGCTGCTGGCCGACCGCCCCTGCACGCCCTCGGGCGTGCTGAAGATCAGCGCGCCTTCGATGTTCGGGCGCAAGGTGCTGGTGCCGTTGCTGGGGGCGTTGCTGGAACGGCATCCGCAGTTGCAGGTGGAAGCGGTGCTCAGCGACCGCCTGGTGGATCTGGTGGAGGAAGGCTTCGATGCCGCCCTGCGCACCGGCACCATCGCTGACCAGCGGATGGTGGCGCGTCCGTTGAAGCCACTGCGCTGGGTGACCGTCGCCAGCCCGGCCTACCTGGCCGCGCGGGGCGAGCCGGCCGACGTGGCGTCATTGCAGGACCATGCCTGCCTGGCGGTACGCAACCTGCGCAGCGGCCGGTTGGTGGACTGGCAGTTCCTGCAGGACGGGCAGCTGCGCGAGGTCACGCCGCCGACGCGGATGGTGTTCGACTGCGGCGATCCGTTGGTGGAGGCAGCGATCGCGGGCATCGGCATCGTGCAGGTGATGGATTTCGCGGTGGCCGACGCGCTGGCCGATGGCCGCCTGCAACGCGTGCTGCGGCCGTTCGAAGGCCGCAGCCGCGCGTTGTCGTTGATCTATCCGCCGTCGCGCCAGCATTCGCCGAAGCTGCAGGTGCTGGCCGAGGCGTTGCTCGCCGGGGATTGGTAGATCCACGCCATGCGTGGATGAGGTTCAAACGCAGGAGCAGCCAGGCATGGCCTGGCTCTACTGAGCCTTAGTAGATCCACGCCGCGCGTGGATGAGCGTCTCAATGCAAACGCCGCCGGGTATGGCCCGGCGCTACCGGTAAGGCGTTGCCGGCCAGCGGCCGGCACTACCACGGCCCGATCAGGCGAAGCTGTCGGTGGCGCGCACCAGCGCGTCGACATTCTCTGCTTCGAACGCCGAATGCCCAGAGGCCGGGGTGATCTCCAGCTTCGCCTTCGGCCATGCCTTGGTCAGGTCCCAGGCGTTGGCCAGCGGGCAGACCACGTCGTAACGGCCGTGCACGATCACGCCCGGGATATCGGCGATGCGGTGCGCGTCGCGCAGCAGCTGGTCTTCCACTTCGAAGAAACCGCCGTTGACGAAGTAGTGGTTCTCGATGCGGGCAAACGCCAGCGCGAAGTGCGGGTCTTCATGGCTGTTGATGAAATCCTCGTCCACATGCAGGAAGCTGGTCGCGCCTTCCCACACCGCCCAGGCCTTGGCCGCATCCAGACGCGTTGCTTCGTCTTCGCTGGTCAGGCGGCGATGGAAAGCAGAGATCAGATCGTGGCGCTCCACCGCCGGAATGGGCTTGAGGTAGTGCTCCCACGCATCCGGGAACAGGCGGTTGGCCCCTTCCTGGTAGAACCATTCCAGCTCCCAGCGGCGCAGCATGAAGATGCCGCGCAGGACCAGCTCGGTCACGCGCTGCGGATGGGTTTCGGCATAGGCCAGGGCCAGGGTCGAACCCCAGCTGCCACCGAACACCTGCCAGCGGTCCACTTTCAGGTGTTCGCGCAGCTTTTCGATATCGGCAACGAGGTCCCAGGTGGTGTTGTCCACCAGGTCGGCGTGCGGGGTGGAACGGCCGGCGCCACGCTGGTCGAACAGGATGATGCGGTACTTCGACGGGTCGTGGAACTGGCGCATCTTGTCGCTGCAGCCGCCGCCCGGACCACCGTGCAGCATCACCACCGGCTTGCCGTCCGGGTTGCCGCACTGTTCGAAGTACAGCGTGTGGCGGTCGTCGACCTTCAGGGTGCCGACGTCGTAAGGGGTGATGGCGGGGTACAGCGTACGCATGCTTGCAGCTCCGTGGTGGTGCCCTGCCCTTGGCAGGAGAACCCCCATTCTAGGCGGGTCGCCGGCCCAGGGTGACCCGGTCGCGCTGCTCCAGGTCCTGCACGGTCTGCACGTCGCTGTAGCCGGCCTGTTCGAACAGCGCGCCGATGGCATCGCCCTGGTCCCAGCCGTGCTCGATCAGCAGCCAGCCGCCGGGCTGCAGGTGGTCGGCGCCGCCGGCGACGATGCGGCGGATGTCGTCCAGCCCATCAACGCCCGAGGCCAGTGCCGTGGCCGGCTCGAAGCGCAGGTCGCCCTGTTCCAGGTGCGGGTCGTCGCTGGCGATGTAGGGCGGATTGCTGGCGATCAGATCGAAGCGTTCGCCGCGCAGCGGCGCATACCAGTCGTGACCACCTTCGGCAAAACGCACGTTGCCCAGCTCGTGGCGCGCGGCGTTGCGGGCCGCCACCGCCAGCGCAGCGGAACTGGCGTCGGTGGCCAGTACCTGCGCCTGCGGCCGCTCGCTGGCCAGAGCCAGCGCAATGGCACCGCTGCCGGTACCGAGGTCGGCCAGCTGCAGCGCGCGGTCCGGTGGCAGGCGGTCCAGCGCCAGTTCCACCAGCAGTTCGGTCTCCGGGCGCGGAATCAGGGTGGCCGGGTCGACCTCCAGGTCCAGCGTCCAGAAGCCACGGCGGCCAGTCAGGTAAGCCACCGGTTCACCCGCAAGGCGACGGCCCAGCAGGGCCTCGAAGGCAGCCTGTTCGGCGGCCGGCAACGGATCGGTGGCATGCGCGAACAACCAGCTGCGCGGCCGCTCCAGCACATGCAGCAGCAGCAGTTCGGCCTCATGGCGTGCCTCGGCCCCCGGCAGGCGGGCGCTGGCCTCTGCCACGACCTGGCGCAGGGACGGTTCGGAATCGGCGGACATGGCAGGCACGGCACAGGCGTCGGGGCCGCAATTGTAGGGGGTGGAGACCGTTCAGGTTCGCTGGGACGGGATAAGGGCGGGCTATCGACCCGTTTCCGCAGCCAATGGCGATTTCCCTTGTCATACAGCGGGTTGCAGGATGCTGATTGCCTGATTCATTGCCGGCCCAGTGCACTTTAATAGATTGCATCTATTGAATAGATGTAATCAATGCATTGTCCTTATCGAAACGGAACCGGTAACCTAGGTCCTGTCGATTCACCCACTCCCCTTCACCCAGAGGAAAAACGATGTCCCTGATCAACACCCAGATCCAGCCGTTCGAAGCCAATGCTTACCTGAATGGCGAGTTCATCAAGGTCTCCGACAGCACCCTGAAGGGCCAGTGGTCGGTCCTGATCTTCATGCCGGCAGCCTTCACCTTCAACTGCCCGACCGAGATCGAAGACGCCGCTGACCATTACGCCGAGTTCAAGAAGGCCGGCGCCGAGGTCTACATCGTTACCACCGACACCCACTTCTCGCACAAGGTCTGGCACGAAACCTCGCCGGCCGTCGGCAAGGCCCAGTTCCCGCTGGTCGGCGACCCGACCCACCAGCTGACCCGCGCCTTCGGCGTGCACATCGAAGAAGAAGGCCTGGCCCTGCGCGGCACCTTCATCATCAACCCGGAAGGCGTGATCAAGACCCTGGAGATCCACTCCAACGAGATCGCCCGTGACGTCTCCGAGACCCTGCGCAAGCTGAAGGCTGCCCAGTTCACCGCCGCCAACCCGAACCAGGTCTGCCCGGCCAAGTGGAAGGAAGGCGAGAAGACCCTGACCCCGTCGCTGGACCTGGTCGGCAAGATCTAAAGCAGTACCCGCAGTACCGGCCTGCCGCAGCCCCACGCTGCGGCGCGCCCTTCATCCCCGTGCCGGTCCCCCCGCCGGCGTGGGGGTGAACCCAAGACAGCCAACGCGCGCCAGCCTTGGCCAGCCAGCCCCTTCCACGGTGTCGCTGCCTTGGGTTCACCCCTACCCCCTCGCTGGTCCGCTACCTTCTACAGCGGTGCCACGCCCCCGTTTTGCCTGAAGCCAGGAGAAGACCATGTTGGACGCCAACCTGCAGTCGCAGCTGAAGACCTATCTGGAGCGCGTGACCCGCCCGATCCAGATCACCGCGCATGCCGACGACGGTGCCAAGTCGCAGGAGATGCTGGACCTGCTGCAGACCCTGGAAAGCCTGTCGGACAAGATCTCGCTGCAGGTGCTGCGCGACGGCCAGGGCCGCGTGCCGTCCTTCGACCTGGGCACGCCGGGCCAAGACATCCACCTGACCTTCGCCGGCCTGCCGATGGGCCACGAGTTCACCTCGCTGGTGCTGGCCCTGCTGCAGGTCGGCGGGCACCCGTCCAAGGCCACTGCCGAGCTGATCGAGCAGGTGCAGAACCTGGAAGGCGAATACAAGTTCGAGACCTATTTCTCACTGTCCTGCCAGAACTGCCCGGACGTGGTGCAGGCACTGAACCTGGCCGCGGTGCTCAACCCGCGCATCCAGCACGTGGCCATCGACGGCGCGTTGTTCCAGGAGGAAGTCGAGCAGCGCGAGATCATGTCGGTGCCGACCGTGTACCTCAACGGTGCGGTGTTCGACCAGGGCCGCATGACGCTGGAGCAGATCGTGGCCAAGCTGGACACCAATGCCAGCAAGCGCGATGCCGAGAAGATCGCCGCCAAGGACGCCTTCGACGTGCTGGTGGTCGGCGGTGGCCCGGCCGGCGCCGCTGCGGCGATCTACGCCGCGCGCAAGGGTATCCGTACCGGCATCGCCGCCGAGCGTTTTGGTGGCCAGGTTCTGGACACCATGGCGATCGAGAACTTCATTTCGGTGAAGGAGACCGAAGGCCCGAAGCTGGCCACGGCGCTGGAGCAGCACGTGCGCGAATACGAGGTCGACATCATGGACCTGCAGCGCGCCACTGCGCTGGTGCCGGCCGGTGAAGACGGCCTGGTGCAGGTGCAGCTGGAAAACGGCGCGGTGCTGAAGTCGCGCTCGGTGATCCTGTCCACCGGCGCCCGCTGGCGGCAGATGAACGTGCCCGGCGAAGACCAGTACCGCAACAAGGGCGTGGCTTATTGCCCGCATTGCGATGGCCCGCTGTTCAAGGGCAAGCGCGTGGCGGTGATCGGCGGTGGCAATTCCGGCGTGGAAGCGGCCATCGATCTGGCCGGCATCGTGTCGCATGTGACCCTGCTGGAATTCGATTCCAGCCTGCGTGCCGACGAAGTGCTGCAGAAGAAGCTGCGCAGCCTGGCCAACGTCACCGTGCTGACCAGCGCGCAGACCACCGAAGTGCTGGGCGACGGCAGCCGTGTCACCGGCCTGGTCTACAAGGACCGTGTCGGTGGCGACTCCCATCGCGTTGAACTGGAAGGCATCTTCGTGCAGATCGGCCTGCTGCCGAACACCGAATGGCTGAAGGACACCGTGGCCCTTTCGCCGCGCGGCGAGATCGTCATCGATGACCGCGGGCAGACCAATCTGCCGGGCGTGTTCGCCGCGGGCGATTGCACGACGGTACCCTACAAGCAGATCATCATCGCGATGGGCGCCGGTTCTACCGCCGCACTGAGCGCTTTCGATCACCTGATCCGCTCCTCGGTTCCCAAGAACAGCGGTGCGGTGGCCGAAGCGGCCTGATCCAACGTTCCCAGGCCATCGGGAGCACCATCAACCGGCTGGGCACGCCCTGCCGGTGCAGTACCCCGAGAGGTCTGAGGATGAACCTGCGTGACCTGAAATACCTGGTGGCCCTGGCCGATCACAAGCACTTCGGCCGGGCCGCCGCCTCCTGCTTCGTCAGCCAGCCCACGCTGTCGACGCAGATCCGCAAGCTGGAAGAGGAACTGGGCCTGCCGCTGGTGGAACGCGCGCCGCGCAAGGTGATGCTGACCCCTGCCGGCCACGAAGCGGCCGCGCGGGCACGGGTGATCGTGTCCGAGGTGGAACAACTGAAGGAAGCGGCGCGACGCAGCCGCGACCCGGAAGCGGGTACCGTGCGCCTGGGGATCTTCCCGACCCTGGGCCCGTACCTGCTGCCGCACGTGATTCCGCGCATCCGCAGCCGCTTCCCCGAGCTGGAACTGCTGCTGGTGGAAGAAAAGAGCGATGTGCTGCTGGAGCGCCTGCGCGAAGGCAAACTGGACGCCGCACTGTTGGCGCTGCCGGTGATCGACGACCAGCTGCATGCCGAATTCCTGTTCGAGGAGCCGTTCCTGCTGGCCGTGTCCGGCCGCCATCCGCTGGCCACGCGCGAGCATCTGGACGTACAGGAACTGGCCACGCAGAAGCTGCTGCTGCTGGAAGACGGCCACTGCCTGCGTGACCAGGCGCTGGAAGTCTGTCGCCTGTTCGGCGCCAATGAAAAGTCCGAATTCCGCGCCACCAGCCTGGAAACACTGCGACAGATGGTCGCTGCCGACGTGGGCATCACCCTGCTGCCCAGCCTGTCGGTACAGCCGCCGGTGCCGCGCTCGAACAACATCCGCCTGCTCGACTTCGTCGGTGAGGGCCGTCCCAGCCGGCGCATCGCCATGATCTGGCGCCGCAGCTCGGCGATGAACGAGTTCCTGATGGAGCTGGCCGAGCAGTTCAAGCGCCTGCCCGACGCGCTGTTCACACTGGAGGCGCTGGCCCCGGCAAACGGCGATGCTGCCACCCCGCCCACGCCGGTGCTGAACGGCTGAGACACCGCAGCCGGGCCTCGAAACCGCCGGGAGTCGATTCCGGCCGCATTTGTCCCCACAATACAGTCAGGCGGCGCCAGCAGGTGCCGCCTTTTGCATGGCTTTCAACCAAGGAGCGTCACCATGAACACCGCCAGCGGCCTGCCGCCGTCGATCACTGTTTCCACCCTCGACATGGACCGCCTGGACGCCATGCTCGAATCTCCGGCACACAGCCAGACGCCGGCCGCGCGTGCGCTTGCCGACGAACTCAACCGGGCGACCGTGTTGCCGCCAGACCAGATTCCCGAAGGCATCGTCATGATGCATTCGCGCGTGGAGTGCGAAGATGAAGTGTCGGGCGAGAAGCATGTCCTGACCCTGGTCTTCCCCCGCGAAGCCAATGTCGATGAAGGCAAGGTGTCCGTGCTGGCGCCCGTCGGCAGCGCCCTGCTTGGCCTGGCCGTAGGCCAGAGCATCGACTGGACCGCTCCCGGCGGCCGCAAGCTGCGGCTGCGCGTGAGCGCGGTCCACAACGACCGTCCCTGACCTGCGCTGCGCACCGCGCGCGATCAGTTTCCCTGCAATCCCCGCACCAGGAGCCGTAATGAGTACCCCGTCCAAACTGTCCCAGCTGCGCGAACTGTCCGTGGTCGTTGCCGATACCGGTGACTACGAGGCGATCAAGCGCCTGCAGCCGGTGGACTGCACCACCAATCCGACCCTGGTGAAGAAGGCGCTGGACCTGCCGGTCTATGCGGAACTGATCGAACGCGAACTGGCCTGGGGCCGCCAGCAGGACGGTGACCGCGAGACCGTGGTGCACGCCGTGGCCGACCGCCTGACCATCGGCGTCGGCGCGCTGCTGAGCACGCTGGTACCAGGCCGCGTGTCCACCGAAGTGGACGCCGACCAGGCCCACGACACCGCCGCGACCGTGGCCAAAGCCCGCCAGTTCATCCAGATGTACGCCGATGCCGGCGTGCCGCGCGAGAAGATCCTGATCAAGATCGCCGCGACCTGGGAAGGCGTGGAAGCCGCGCGCGTGCTGCAGGCCGAAGGCATCGACTGCAACCTGACCCTGATCTTCAACCCCACCCAGGCACTGGCCTGCAGCGAAGCGGGCGCATTCCTGATCTCGCCGTTCGTCGGCCGCATCCTCGACTGGTACGTGGCCAACGGCCAGACCCCGGCGAACATCGACGAGGACCCGGGCGTGGTGTTCGTGCGTGGCGTGTATGCCGAATTCAAGCGCCGCGGTTCGCCGACGGTGGTGATGGGTGCCTCGTTCCGTTCGACCGCGCAGATCGAAGCGCTGGCCGGCTGCGACCGCCTGACCATTTCGCCGGACCTGCTGGAAAAGCTGGACGCCGACCACGGCGCGCTGCCGCGCAAGCTGGTGGCCGGTGCCGCTGAAGCGCTGCAGGTGACGCCGATCGACGCGGCGACGTTCGCTGCCGACCTGGCGGCCGATCCGATGGCGACCGAGAAGCTGGCGACCGGCATCGATGCGTTTGCCAAGGATCTGGAAGCGCTGCGTCAGCGGATCCGCGAGGCACTGTGAGGGTTCCGGCCAACGGCTGAGCCCCTCGTGGCGGATCGCGCAAGGCAGATCGTGGGATTGGCAGGGCGGGTGGGCCATGCAGGGGACGCTGCAAGTACGTCCATGTAAGCTCGGTCGCCGCATCCATGCGGCTCACGCCCCTGCACGACCCACCCGCCCTGCCTTCGACAGTTTCCTGCGGCGGTCCGCCACGGAAGAAGGAAAGAAGAGCAGAAGCGGGTCGCGCGCTACGCGTGCTCACAAACAAAAAGGACGCGGCGAAAGCCGCGTCCTTTTTGTTTTCCATCAGTTCGTCAGTAACCCAATGCTCTTTCCCACCGTCACCGGGAAACTGTCGGGGACGGGGCGGTGTGGGTTGGCAGGACCGTTGGCGCCATGGATGGCGCCATCGAGCCCCCATGGATGGGTTTACGGCGTGTCCTGCCAACCCACACCGCCCCTCCCAACCACCAGCAACCCAGAGCCGCTTTGGCTTTGGCCGTTGCTTTCAGCCTCTGCCCGCCGCAGGCGGACCACCGCGCGTCAGCGCGGCACCTCCACATCCAACCCGATCGGACAGCTCACGCCGGTACCGCCGATGCCGCAGTATCCGTTCGGGTTCTTTGCCAGGTACTGCTGGTGGTAGTCCTCGGCGTAGTAGTACTCCGGTGCCGGGTACACGATCTCGGTGGTGATCGGGCCAAAGCCTGCCGCGTCCAACTGCGCCTGGTAAGCCTCGCGGCTGGCCAGCGCGGCCTTGTATTGGGCCTCGTCGGTGGCGTGGATCGCCGAACGGTACTGGGTGCCGGTGTCGTTGCCCTGGCGCATGCCCTGGGTCGGGTCGTGGCTTTCCCAGAACAGCTGCAGCAGGCGCTCCACACTCACCACCGCCGGGTCGAACACCACCTGCACCACCTCGGTGTGGCCGGTCAGGCCCGAACAGACTTCTTCATAGGTGGGGTTCGGGGTGATGCCGCCGGCATAGCCCACCGAGGTGCTGTACACGCCCGGCTCGCTCCAGAATTTGCGCTCGGCGCCCCAGAAGCAGCCCAGCGCGAAGCGGATCTGCTGCAGGCCGGCGAAACGGTCCTTCAGCGGATGGCTGTTCACGAAGTGCTGGTTGCTGTGCAGCGGCAGCGGTTGCTCGCGGCCCGGCAGCGCTTCTTCCGGGCGCGGCAGGCGCTGCTTGAAGGCCCCGATGCCGAGGATGCCCTGTCCGATTCCCAACATGATGCGCTCCTACGCCGGAAGGCCGGCAATGTCGTCGGCATCTGAAATGGGGTCGCCGGGGGCGTGGCCCAAGTCCAGCGCCGCCACGATGTCTTCGGCCTGGGGCCTCGCGGCGTCGGGGATACCGACCCGCAGCACGCCGAACAGCGGCAGCTCGCCCATGCCGCCCAGCAGCGACTCGCCGAACACGAACGCCGGGATGCCGGCGTCTTCCAGCGCGTGCTTGACCAGGTGGGCGTCGAACAGATTGTCGGCCTTGTACACGATGTGCATGCGGCAGCTCCGTGGGACAGGATTCCAGCATACGCCCGGGGGCTGAATGGTGCCGCGGGCGGCATCCCTGGGTTGCCGGCCAGCGGCCGGCACTACCGGTGCGGGATGGTAGCGCCGGGCCATGCCCGGCGAGCGTAGCGGCAACCCGGGCAGCCCTTCCCGGTAAGCGTTAGACTGGCAGTCTTTCTGCCTTACTTTCGCCGACTCATGTCAGAGCACACCCCCGCCAGCCCCGAGACCCCCGCCGACAGCCACGAGAAACGCGATTTCATCCGCCAGATCGTGCGCGAGGACCTGGCCAGCGGTAAGCACCAGGCGATCAAGACCCGCTTCCCGCCCGAGCCGAACGGCTACCTGCATATCGGCCATGCCAAGTCGATCTGCCTGAACTTCGGCATCGCCGGTGAATTCAGCGGCGTCTGCAACCTGCGTTTCGACGACACCAACCCGGCCAAGGAAGACCCGGAGTACGTGGCCGCGATCCAGGACGACGTGCGCTGGCTGGGCTTTGAGTGGAACGAGCTGCGCCATGCGTCGGATTACTTCGAAGCCTACTACCTGGCCGCCGAGAAGCTGATCGCCGACGGCAAGGCCTACGTCTGTGACCTGTCGGCCGAGGAAGTGCGCGCTTACCGCGGCACCCTGACCGAACCGGGCCGGCCCTCGCCGTGGCGCGACCGCAGTGTCGAGGAAAACCTGGACCTGTTCCGCCGCATGCGTGCCGGTGAGTTCCCCGATGGCGCGCGCACCGTGCGCGCCAAGATCGACATGGCCAGCGGCAACATCAACCTGCGTGATCCGGCGCTGTACCGCATCAAGCACGTCGAGCACCAGAACACCGGCAACGCGTGGCCGATCTACCCGATGTACGACTTCGCCCATGCGCTGGGCGATTCGATCGAAGGCATCACCCACTCGCTGTGCACGCTGGAATTCGAAGACCATCGCCCGCTGTACGACTGGTGCGTGGACAACGTCGACTTCGCCCACGACAACGCGCTGACCCAGCCGCTGGTCGACGCCGGCCTGCCGCGCGAAGCGGCCAAGCCGCGCCAGATCGAGTTCTCGCGCTTGAACATCAATTACACGGTGATGAGCAAGCGCAAGCTGATGGCGCTGGTCACCGAACAGCTCGTGGACGGCTGGGAAGACCCGCGCATGCCGACCCTGCAGGGCCTGCGTCGCCGTGGCTACACGCCGGCGGCGATGCGCCTGTTCGCCGAGCGCGTGGGCATCAGCAAGCAGAATTCGATGATCGATTTCAGCGTACTTGAAGGCGCGCTGCGCGAAGACCTGGACAGCGCCGCGCCGCGTCGCATGGCCGTGGTCGACCCGGTCAAGCTGGTGCTGACCAACCTGGCCGACGGCCACGAAGAGCAGCTGACCTTCAGCAACCACCCGAAGGACGAAAGCTTCGGTACCCGCGAAGTGCCGTTCGCACGTGAGGTGTGGATCGACCGCGAGGACTTCGCCGAAGTGCCGCCGAAGGGCTGGAAGCGTCTGGTTCCCGGTGGCGAAGTGCGCCTGCGCGGCGCCGGCATCATCCGCTGCGATGAAGTGATCAAGGATGCCGACGGCACCATCACCGAGCTGCGCGGCTGGCTGGATCCGGAATCGCGCCCGGGCATGGAAGGTGCCAACCGCAAGGTCAAGGGCACCATCCACTGGGTCAGCGCGGTGCACGGCGTGCCGGCCGAGATCCGACTGTATGACCGCCTGTTCTCGGTACCGAACCCGGACGACGAATCGGAAGGCAAGACCTACCGCGACTATCTCAATCCGGAATCGCGCCGCACCGTCATCGGCTATGTCGAGCCGGCTGCTGCCACCGCTGCGCCGGAACAGTCGTTCCAGTTCGAGCGCACCGGCTACTTCGTTGCCGACCGCCGCGACCACACCGAAGCCAAGCCGGTGTTCAACCGCAGCGTGACCCTGCGCGACACCTGGTCGGCCTGAGTACCTGCGCGGGCGCCGCAAAGGCGCCCGCGTCATCCTGCACCTGCCTCATCCTCTGCTGAAGCCCGCGTAGCCGACCCTCGTAACGGCAGGCCCTGCTGCGCGAGCGCAGGCACGTGATGCCATCGCGCTGCCGCTGCCCGCATCATCATCCCCTCCTTGCCCCTGTCAGGCCCTGCCATGTCCGCTGCCCCGAGTGCGCTTCTTCCGCTGCTGCAACAGGTCCTGCTGGGCCGTGACATCGCCTGCACCGTCGAGGGCGACGAACTGCGGCTCGACAGCGGCCTGTGCCTGACGCCACACGGCGTCGCCAGCAATGAACGCGACAACGGCGGCTGGCAGACCTCCACCGTCATCGAGACTCGCCACGCCGGCCTGTTCGCCGATGGCCTGTTCGAATACCAGCACGCCAATGGCGCGACCGAACAGGAATCCCTGCTGTCCGGCTTCGACACCTGGGTGCGGGTGGATCTGGCGACCCTGCAGGCCGCCGTCGGTGCCGAAGATGCGCCGGATCTGCCGATGATGGGGCTGACCTACCCGACCGGCGACGAAGGCGAAGAACACGAGCGCACCGTGGTGCTGGGGCCGCTGGCCCATTACCGCGCCCGCGAACTGGACGACGCTGCCGCGTGCAGCGAGGACGACCACGGCTCCTGCCCCTGCTGCCTGTTCACCAAGAGCATCGACGCCTTCGACGACCTGCTGAAGGCCCACCACTTCCTGGCCATCCGCCTGTTCGCGTCGCGCGACGAGCAGGGCCAGTGCGAAGCCGACTGCCGGGTCAACGGCCATGACTTCGCCCCTGCCCTGCCGCTGCTGCGCGCCTATGCCGCGTGCTGGCCGCAGGCGGGACTGGAGTTCCGCAAGCAGTACGTGGTGATCCGCACCGGCTCACCCTCGCCGGCCTGAATCCAGCGCGTACGCCCGGTACATGCCACTGCCGCTACACTGCGCGCCGACATCTGTTGCACCTGTTCCTTTCACTCCCAACGAGGCACCCCCGCGATGCTGTACGCGCAAGTCCACCTGACCCTTCCCGCCTGGATCCACGACCAGATCGACCTGGATCGTCGATATCCGGGCGACGAGGCCAAGGTCGCGCTGGCGATCGAGCTGTCGCGGCTGAACGTCGACCACGCCAGTGGCGGTCCGTTCGGCGCCGTGGTGTTCGGGCCGGATGACAAAGTGATCGCCGCCGGCGTGAACCGGGTGATGCCGCATTCGACCTCGCTGGCGCACGCCGAGAACATGGCCTACATGCTGGCCCAGCAGCGCCTGCAGACCCCGCGCCTGAACGCGGTGCTGTCGCCGATCACCCTGGCCACCAGCTCGCAGCCGTGCTGCCAGTGCTACGGCGCCACCGTGTGGGCCGGGATCGACCGCCTGCTGATCGGTGCCAGTTCGGCCGACGTGGAAGAGCTGACCCCGTTCGATGAAGGCCCGCTGCCGGCCGACTGGGTGGGCGAACTCAACAAGCGCGGCATCGACGTGGTGCAGGGTCTGAACCGCGATGCGGCGCGCAGCGTGCTGCGTGCCTATGGGGAAAGCGATGGCGCCCGTTACTGAGGCCGGCATCGGCCTGCTGTGCCTGTGCCGGCAGGGCTTCGAGCCCGAACTGGCCGGTGAACTGCAGTTCCGCGCAGGCGCCGCCGGTTTTGCCGGTTACGCCCGTACCCAGCGCAATGATGGCTACGTGCTCTTCATGTGCGACGAAGCCGCGGCGCTTGCACCGCGACTGCCGTGGCGCGAGCTGATCTTCGCCCGCCAGAAGCTGGTGGTGCTGGCCGAGCTGCCGCAACTGGATCCGGCCGACCGCATCACCCCGATGCTGGAGGTGCTGGCCGATGCGCCGCGCTTTGGTGATCTGTGGGTGGAGCACCCCGATTCGGATGCCGGCAAACCACTGTCCGGACTGGCGCGTGCGTTCGGCAATGCCCTGCGCCCGGCGCTGCGCAAGGCCGGCAAACTCAGCGACAAACCGAACGCACGCCTGCCGCGCCTGCACGTGGTGTTCGTCGATGGCACGCACGCTTTCATCTGCGTGGCCAACCCGGACGACAGCGCCCCCTGGGCATTGGGCATTCCGCGTTTGAAGCTGTTGCCCGACGCACCCTCGCGCTCGGCATTGAAACTGGACGAGGCATTGCTGACCCTGCTCGCCCCGAAAGAACGCGAAGCGCTGGTTCGCCCGGGCATGCGCGCGGCCGACCTGGGCGCGGCACCGGGCGGCTGGACCTGGGTGCTGACCCGCCAGCACGTGCATGTGCTGAGCATCGACAACGGCCCGCTGCGCCAGCACGTACTGGACACCGGCCTGGTCGAGCACCTGCGCGCCGATGGCTTCCATTGGCATCCGGAACAGCCGCTGGACTGGATGGTCTGCGACATGGTCGAGCAACCGCGTCGCGTCGCCGAACGCATGGCCACCTGGTTCCGCGAGGGCTGGTGCAGGCACGCGATCTTCAACCTGAAGCTGCCGATGAAGAAGCGTTGGGACGAGACGCGCCTGTGCCTGGACCTGTTCCAGGACCAGGCCGGCAAGCCGCTGGTGGTACGTGCCAAGCAGCTGTACCACGACCGTGAGGAAATCACGGTGCTGGCGTCGCCGCTGCGCTGATGAACGCCACGCGCATTTTCCTTCTGCTGTGTACCGCGTTGCTGGCATCGCCTGCGCTGGCACAACCGGCGCGCCCGCAGCCGGCGCAGAGTGCTCCACTGCGCGATGACAGCGGCGTGGTCCGACAGCAGTCGCTGTCGGCCGGCCGTGTGACCGGCAGCGTCGACATCGTGGTACCGCTGGGGGAAACCCCGGTAACGGTGCGTTCGGTGGCGCCGGCGAGCGTGGTCGGCCAGTACCGCATCCATTTCGCCGAGCTGGACGTGGACGGTGATGGCTTCATCAGCCGTGAGGAGGCGCAGGTGAACCCGGCACTTGCCGACGAGTTCAACGCATTGGACGTGAAGCGTCGCGGCAAGCTGGACCGCACCGATCTGGCCGGTTGGCTGGTGGATTGAGGCCGCTGCGGTAACGGTATCCACGCATGGCGTGGATCTACCAGCTCGATTCCAGTAGATCCACGCCATGCGTGGATGCGCCGTCGGTCACACCCCTGCGGCGCGCTTCCAGAAGGCCTGCACCAGCGGCGGCCACTTGCCCACGCAGCCCAGCGCGCGGCCACGCGCCAGGGTCAGGTGCATCTCGTCGTTGGAGAACAGACGGTTGATCGCTTCGAAGCTGTAGGCGGCGATCTGGTTGTCACTGCGACGCTCGCGCGCCCAGCGCTGCAGACGGTGCGGCGACAACCGTGGCTGCCCACGACGTTCGGCAGACGGCGCCAGCCAGTGCTGCAGGGCGGCGACGTCGCGCAGGCCGAGGTTGACGCCCTGCCCGGCCAGCGGGTGCACCACGTGGGCGGCATCGCCCAGCGCCAGCACGCGACCGGCCACGTAGTGGCGTGCCAACTGCCGGCGCAGCGGGAACGCCGCGCGCGGCGAGACCAGCCGCAATTCGCCCAGGCGCGCGGCGAAGGCACGGGTCAGTTCACGATTGAATGCGTCTTCGTCCAGCGCCAGCACGCGTGCCGCCTCGTCGTCGGGCAACGTCCAGACGATGGAGCTGCGGCGCTCGGCCACCGGCAGCAGCGCCAGCGGGCCGGTCGGCAGGAAGCGCTGCCAGGCCGTCGCCTGGTTGGGCAGCTCGCTGTCCACATAGGCGACCACACCGCGCTGCTGGTAGTCGTGGCGCTCGACCTCGATCCCGGCCAGTCCGCGCAGGGTCGATTCAGCACCGTCGGCCGCCACGGCCAGCGCGGCTTCGATGCGACGGCCATCATCCAGGCGCAGGCGCACACCGTGCTCGTCCTGCTCAAGCGCTTCCACGCGCGCCGGGCAATGCAGCTCCACGCCGGCGGCCGGCAGCGCCGCCCACAGGCGATCCTGCAGCAACCCGTTCTCGACGATGAAACCCAGTTCGCGACGGCCGAAACGGTCCGCGTCGAACAGCAGGTCGTCGCCACCGGCCGCGTCCCACACCTGCATGCGCCGGTACGGCCAGGCGCGCGCCTGCGCGATCGTCGGCCACACGCCGAGTCGCTGCAGCAACTGCACGTTGTCGGCAGCGAAGGCGAACACCCGCAGATCCGGCTGTGCAGCCTGCCATGGTGCAGGTTCACGACCTTCCACCAGCGCTACTGCAAGGCCGGCATCGGCCAGGGCCAGCGCACAGGCAGCACCGACCACACCGCCGCCCACAATGACTACGTCCAGGCGTGCGCGGCGGTTCATGCAGCTTCTCCACGGCACAGGCGCGGCACGTCGCCACGGAAGCCCATCGCACCACCAACCAGCATCGACTGCACCGAGGCGCGCTGTGCGGCCACCAGGCCCAGGCTGCGCAGGGGGCGCAGCAACGGCGCCGGATTGCTGGTCAGGCGAGCAAGACCGCCGGAGAAGGCCACAGTCTGCCGTCGATCTTCTTCACGGCGGGCCACATAGGATCGCAGCAGTGCGTCGCTGCCAGCGTCGCCTTCCACTTCCAGCAACTCGGCCAGCGTCAAGGCATCGCGCAGACCGAGGTTGAAGCCCTGCGCACCCAGCGGGTGGATGGTCTGCGCGGCGTTGCCAAGCAGCACCGTGCGTTCCCCCACCAGCGCGCGCGCCAGTAACTGGATCAGCGGATAGGCGCTGCGCGGACCAGAATCGAGCAGGCGACCCGCGCGCCAGCCGATGGCCTGCTGCAGGCGCTGCAGCCAGGCGGTATCGTCCAGCGCCATCACCGCCCCGGCCTGGTCACGGGCAACGCCGTGCACGGTGCCGAAATGGCGGTCGCCACGCGGCAGCAACGCCGTCGGGCCGGTATCGGTGAAGCGCTCCCAGGCGGTGCCATCGGGCGCACGCTGGCTGCGCACCCGGGCCACGAACAGCGTCTGCTGGAAATCGTGGCGATCGACCTCGATGCCCAACGCATCGCGCACGCCGCTGCTGGTGCCGTCGGCACCGACCACCAGCCGCGCCAGCAGCACGCGCTCACCGCTGTCATCGGCCACCCGCACCTGGCGGTAACCGTCAATCACCTCGCCCAGACCCAGGAAACGCATCGGCCGGTAGCGGCGCAGGCGTGGCAGCTCCTGCAGCCGGCTTTCCAGCGCCTGGCCGAAATCACGCGCCACCACCACCTGGCCGAACCACGGCCGGTCGTAATCGGCAGCATCGAGCTGCACGCGGCCAAAATCACCGGCGCGGCTGACATGGATGCGACGGATCGGGCCGGGCGCCATCGACAGCTTCTGCATGACCCCCAGCGCGGTCAGCGCGTTGATGGTGGCTGCGGCAAAACTGAGGTTGCGCTGGTCGAACACCGCGGGCAGTTCGCCAGCCGGGCTGGCTTCGAGCAGGCCCACGTCGCGGCCCAGGCGGTCCAGGGCGATGGCCAGGCTGGCACCCACCAGACCGCCACCGACGATCAGCACGTCATGTCGTTCACTCATGGGCGCATGATACGCGCTCGCCGTGCCGGCATGCCCACCATGGACCCGCCTGCGCCAAGCGCCGCGCCGGGCTAGAATGAAACCTGAATCCGCTCCGGCCCCACCGCCATGTCCGACTCCGCACCCCGCGCCTTCGTCCTGTCAGTGCTCGTGCTGTTGCTGGCGGCGACCCGCGTCAATCACTTCGCGGCAATCCCGGACGCGTCCTGGGCCGTGTTCTTCATCGGCGGCTTCTACCTCGCCCGCTGGACCCGCTGGGCGTTCCCGCTGCTGATGGTGTTCGCGGTGCTGGTCGACTGGATCGTGATCCGCAGCAGCGGCCTCGATTTCTGGCAGCACTACTGCGTGTCGCCGGGCTACTGGCTGCTGCTGCCGGCGTACTTCGCCATGTGGGCCGGCGGCATGCTGCTGGGCCGCAACTACCGCAGTGCGCAGTGGTCGGTGCTGGGCAAGGGAGCGTTGCTGCTGGTGGCGTCGGTGGCGCTGTGCCATCTGCTGGCGCAGGGCGGTTTCTACTGGACCAGCCAGAACGTGGCCGAGCCGACAGTGGCCGGCTGGGCCCAGAACTACGCACAGTGGTTCGGCCCCTACCTGCGCACCACCGCGATCTACGTGGTCCTGGCCGCCGCACTACAGCTGGCCGTGGAGCAGGTGCTCAAGCTCCTGCAGGCCCGCCGCGACATCCATCACTGAGCGTCGCCATGGGCCATCGCCTCTCGCGCATCTACACCCGTACCGGCGACGACGGCAGCACCGGCCTGGGTGACGGCAGCCGGGTCGGCAAGGACGATCTGCGTGTTGCGTCCTATGGCACCGTCGACGAAGCCAATGCCACGCTCGGCCTGTTGCTGGCCGTGCCGCTGCCGGAAGACGTCCGCGCGCTGGTCGTGCACCTGCAGCACCAGCTGTTCGATCTGGGCGCCGAACTGTGCGTTCCCGGCCATGCCGCGATCCACGCCGCCGATGTGTCGGCGCTGGAACAGCAGCTGGACCACTACAACGCCGACCTGCCGATGCTGAAGGAGTTCATCCTGCCGGCCGGTGGAGAGGCCGCTGCGCGCTGCCACCTGGCCCGTACCGTGGTCCGCCGCGCCGAGCGCGACACGGTCGCCCTGGCCCGTGTTGAACCGGTACGCAGCGAAGCGCTGCAGTACCTCAACCGGCTGTCGGACCTGCTGTTCGTGCTGGCACGGGTGCTGGCACGGGCCGATGGCCACGGCGAAGCGCTGTGGCAGCCACAGCATCGCCAGCGCTGAGCCGCCATGCTGGTCTTCACCCATCCCGCCTGCCTGCTGCACGATCCCGGCCTTGGCCATCCTGAATGCCCGCAACGCCTGCAGGTGGTGCTCGACGCGCTGCACGAGGCCTTCCCCGGCCAACTGGAGTGGCGCGAAGCGCCGCCGGCCAAGTTCGGTGAACTGACCCGGGTGCATGACAGCGCGCTGCTGGATCTGGTGCTGCAACCGCAGACCGCGCCGCTGCGCCAGCTGGACATGGACACCTGGACTTCGCCGGGTTCGGCCAGTGCCGCGGTGCATGCCGCCGGCGCAGGGGTCGCGGCCGTCGATGCAGTGATGCTGGGTGAGGATCCACTGGCCTTCTGCGCAGTACGCCCGCCCGGCCACCATGCCACCAGCAGTACCGCGATGGGCTTCTGCCTGCTCAACAACATCGCCATCGCCGCTGCCTACGCCCGCGACCGCCACGGCCTGGAACGGATCGCGGTGGTCGACTTCGACGTCCACCACGGCAACGGCACCCAGGACATCTTCCAGCACGACGCACGGGTGTCCTACTACAGCACCCACCAGGCCGGCCTGTTCCCCGAGTCCGGCCTGCGCCGTGACCGCGGCGCCGGCAACCTGATGAACATCCTGCTGCCACCGGGCAGCGGTGGCTTCCGCTTCCGCAACGTCTGGGCCGACGAGATGCTGCCGGCGATCGACGACTTCCGCCCCCAGCTGCTGCTGATCTCGGCAGGCTTCGATGCCCACCTGCGCGATCCGCAGGCCGACCTGATGCTGGAGACCGACGATTTCGCCTGGATCACCCGCGAACTGCACGCGCTGGCACGCCGCCATGCCGCCGGCCGGGTGGTGTCGATGCTGGAGGGGGGATACGACCTGCAGGCCCTGGCCGAGTGCAGCGTGGCCCACCTGCAGGCACTGATGGCGACGCCTTCCGGCAATGGGCCTGGATGAACCCGAACCGGCAATCCGGGGATGCCTTCATTGCCCCTATGCAAGGGATGGGGCAAGCTACCGTCCGTTTTCGCCCGAATCCGAACCGCGTGCGCCGAGCCCTCCGCCTGCTTCCCCTGCCCCTGAGCATCGCCGTCTGCCTTCCGGCATGGGCTGATGACAAGCCGCTCAACTGGGGCCTTTGCCCGGCCACCGACGTGATCCCTGCGTTCACCGACGCGCCGACGCCGGTGCCCGGCCAGGACAAGGCTGCCGCCAGCGCTGCGCGCGAACAGCAGCCCACCGACATCGAGGGCGACCAGCTGCTGGGCACCACCACCGTGCCGCAGTACCAGGGCAATGTGGCGCTGCGCCGGGGCGACCAGTTCGTCGGCACCGACAAACTCAGTTTCGATACCGAAAGCGGCAACTACGTCGCCGACGGCAATGTGCGCTACCAGGATGCCTCGATCCGGATGGTCGCCAAGCGCGCCGAGGGCAACCAGGAAAGCGACACCCACAAGATCACCGACATCCAGTACCAGTTGGTGTCCCGCCGCGGTAACGGCGAAGCCGAATCGGTCGACCTGCAGGGCGCGGTCGGGCAGATGCATCGCTCCACCTACACCACCTGCGACCCGTCGCAGCCGGTGTGGAAGCTGACCGCCCCGGAAATCGAAGTCGACAACGATGAAGGCTTCGGCACCGCCCGCAACGCGGTGCTGCGGATCGGCAAGGTGCCGGTGCTGTGGGCGCCCTATTTCAAGTTCCCGATCGATGACCGGCGCAAGACCGGCCTGCTGTTCCCGCAGCTGGGCATGTCCGGCCGTAACGGTTTCGATTACGCACAGCCGATCTACTTCAACCTGGCGCCGAACTACGACGACACGTTGACCCCGCGCTACATGAGCCGGCGCGGCCTGATGCTCGACAACGAGTTCCGCTACCTCTACGAAGGCGGCCGTGGCGAACTGCTGACCGCGTTCATGCCCAACGACAAGCTGCGCGACCGCGACCGCGGCCGGGTGATGTTCGGCGGCTACCACAACCTCGACGACCACTGGCAGGCCCGCGCCAACCTGGCCTGGGTCAGCGACGAGCGCTACGTGGAAGACTTCGCCAATCGCCTGGTGGGTGTCACCGCCTCGAACCTGCAGAGCACCGTGGGCCTGTACGGCACCGGCAAGAACTGGACGGCCGGCATCATGGCCGACCGCTGGCAGCTGACCGACTACACCCTCAACGAGAGTGCGCTGGCCTACAACCGCCAGCCGCGCCTCTACTTCAACTGGGACAAGTCGCTGCTGCCGTGGCTGGAGACCGGTGTCTACGCCGAGGCCGTGCGGTTCACCCACGACGACATCAATTTCAAGTACGGCGCGGATGCCGGCGAAGACCTGCAGTACACCCGCAACGGCCGCCGGCAGACCGATGGCATCGGCGTCAGCGGTGGCTCGCGACTGGACCTGAAACCGTACGTGTCGTTCCCGATCAGCGGCGCGGCCTGGTATGTCACGCCCACGCTGGCCTACCGCTATACCGGTTACCAGCTGGACCGCGGTCTGGTCGACGGCGTGAACGGCATCCGCGGCCAGATCCTGCGCTCGCAGGGCATCGACCCGGCCACCGCCACCCCCGAGCAGCTGCGCGGCAACACCTCGCCCAGCCGCAGCCTGCCGATCGCCAGCCTGGACGCCGGCCTGTTCTTCGATCGTGAGACGAAGATCGGTGGCAAGTCGTTCCTGCAGACCCTGGAACCGCGCCTGTTCTACCTGCGCACGCCCTACCGCAACCAGGACGAGCTGCCGATCTTCGATACCCGCGACTTCACCTTCAGCTGGGGCCAGCTGTTCCGCGATTCGCGTTATACCGGCGCTGATCGCCAGAACGACGCCAACCAGCTGACCATGGCGCTGAGCACCCGCTTCATCGACCAGACCACCGGCAAGGAACGCTTCTCGGCCTCCATCGGCCAGATCCAGTACTTCGACGAATCGCGGGTGTCCGTGACCCCCGGTGGCGCGCCGGTGGAAAAGGGCAAGTCGGCCTGGATCGCCGACGGCAACTACATGATCAACGACCGCTGGACGCTGGGCGCCACCTATCAGTGGGACCCCAAGTACAAGCGCGAGGATCTTGCCAGTGTCCGTGCGCGCTACCTGATGTCCAACGACGGCGTGGTCAACCTGACCTACCGTTACCGCATCAATTCCGGCGCCCCGGCCACCGCCAACAAGCACGACCGCACCCTGCTGGAACAGGCCGACCTGTCGTTCCTGTACCCGCTGAACGAGCGCTGGAGCCTGGTGGGCCGTTATTACTACTCGATCCAGGACAAGGAACCGCTGGAGATCATCGGTGGCGTACAGTGGGACAGCTGCTGCCTGGCCGTGCGCGCCGTGGCCCGCCGCTACGTGCGCAACCGCGAAGGCGAAATGAACAACTCCATCCAGCTCGAGTTCGTGCTCAAGGGCTTGAGCTCCCTCGGCCAGGACACGGACCGCACTTTGCGCCGTGCTATCCTCGGCTACAACCGTGACGACCTCTATCTCGTGCCGCCCAGCAACACCGGAGCGGCCCGCGATGACTACGATCCGAATCAGATCCCATGACCAAGAGCTTCCCCGTTCTCCTCGCATCGCTTCTGGCGGTGTCCAGCGTGTCCGCCCCCCTGCAGGTCATTGCGCAGGAGGCCCAGCCGTTGGACCGCATCGCTGCTGTCGTCGATGAGGACGTGATCCTGCAGAGCGAGCTCCAGCGTGCGATCGCCAACATCAAGGCGCAGTACGCCGGCCGCGAGGCCCAGCTGCCGCCCGATGACGTGCTCAGCCGCCAGGTGCTCGAGCGCCTGGTGCTGGTCAAGCTGCAGGTGGCCCGCGCCCAGGGCAGCGGCATCCGTGTCAGCGACCAGGAACTGACCCAGGCGATGAATGCCATCGCCCAGCAGAACGGCTCGACCCTGGATGCCCTGCGCCAGCGCCTGGCC
This sequence comes from Stenotrophomonas sp. G106K1, assembly GCF_037969685.1. Classification (NCBI taxonomy): domain Bacteria; kingdom Pseudomonadati; phylum Pseudomonadota; class Gammaproteobacteria; order Lysobacterales; family Lysobacteraceae; genus Stenotrophomonas; species Stenotrophomonas sp. G106K1. The sequence continues at coordinate 42,357 of NZ_JBBPFR010000010.1, forward strand.
AGTGACGGCATCGACTTCAACGATTTCCGCGCCTCGGTGCGTGACGAGATCACCGTGCAGCGCCTGCGCCAGAGCTTTGCGCAGAGCCGCATCAGCGTCAGCGAAGGCGAGGTCGATGCGGCCCTGAAGCAGCAGGCCGATGCCGGCAACCAGTTCCACCTGGCACACATCCTGGTCGCCCTGCCCGATGGCGCCAGCGCCGAGCAGATCGCCACCGGCCAGAAGAAGGCCGACGGCGTGAAGGCATTGCTGGACAAGGGCGAACTGGACTTCAATGCGGCGGCCGTGCGTTATTCCGACAGCCCCAATGCACTGGAAGGCGGCGACCTCGGCTGGCGCACCCTGGATGAAATCCCGGCGGCATTCGCACAGACGATGCAGCAGATGAAGCCTGGCGAAGTGGTCGGCCCGATCCGCGGCCCGAGCGGCTTCCAGCTGCTGAAGCTGGTGGAAGTGCGTGACGCCAGCGCGGCGGCAGGCACCCACACCGTCACCGAGTACCACGGCCGCCATATCCTGGTGCGCGTGGACGATGCCCAGTCCGACGCGGCCGCCAAGGCCAAGATCGATACCCTGCGCGCCCGCATTGCCGGCGGTGCCGACTTCCAGCAGGTGGCCAAGGAATCGTCCGAGGACACCAACAGCAAGGGCCAGGGCGGCGATCTGGGCTGGTTCCCGGCCGATGCGTTCGGCCCGGCCTTCGGCCAGCAGGTGGCAGGCATCCAGGACGGCGGCGTCAGCCAGCCGTTCCGTACCGATGCGGGCTGGCACATCGTGCAGCGCGTAGGCACCCGCCAGACCGACGTCGGCAGCGACAACCAGCGCGCCCAGGTCCGCGAGACCATCGGCCGCCGCAAGCTGGAAGACGAGTACAACCGCTTCCTGCAGGAGCTGCGTGGCGAAGCCTACGTCAGCTTCCGCAGCGGTGACCGGGCGGAAAATACCGCCACGCCGCCGCAGTCCTGAGCCATGCTCCCCGAGCTCGCTCTGGTACCGGGCGAGCCCGCCGGGATCGGCCCGGAGCTGTGTGTCCGACTGGTCCAGCAGCCACGCGATGACTGCCGGCTGCTGGCATTCGCCGATCCGGACACCCTGCGCGCGGCCGCTGCCGCGCTGAACCTGCCCCTGCAACTGCTGCCCGAGGACGCGCATGCCCGCGTCCCCGGCGACCTGCGCCTTCGCGTCGTCGCCAACAGCACCCCCAGCCGTTTCGGCCATACCGACCCTGCCAACGCAGGCGCGGTGATCGGCGCCCTGCTGGGTGCCGGCCAGGCCTGCCTGACCGGTGAACTGCACGGCGTGGTGACCGGCCCGGTGCACAAGGCGGTGATCAACCAGGGCGGCATTGCCTACAGCGGCACCACGGAACTGCTGGCCGACCAGGCCGGAGTGAAAGTGGTGATGATGCTGGCCAACGACATCGTCCGCGTGGCCCTGGCCACCACCCACCTGCCGCTGCGCGAGGTCGCCGATGCGATCACCGCCCCCGGCCTGGAACACACCCTGCGCACCGTGCATGCCGCGCTGCGCCGCGAGTTCGGCCTGGCCGCACCGCGCATCGCCGTGCTGGGCCTGAACCCGCATGCCGGCGAAGACGGCCACCTCGGTCGCGAGGAACTGGATCTGGTCATCCCGCTGCTGCAGCGCCTGCGCAGCGAGGGTATGGACCTGATCGGTCCGCTGCCGGCCGATACCGCGTTCCTGCCGTCCAAGCTGGCCGGCTTCGACACCGTGCTGGCGATGTACCACGACCAGGGCCTGCCGGTGCTGAAGTACTCCGGCTTCGAGCAGGCGGTGAACCTGACCCTGGGCCTGCCCTACCCGCGCGTGGCGGTCGACCACGGCACCGCGCTGGATCTTGCCGGCCGCGGCATTGCCGATCCTTCCAGCCTGCAGGCCGCCACAACGCTGTGTGCGCGGCTGGCACGGCAACGTACACTGAGCACATGACTTCCCCGCATTCCCCCTCCGGCCCGGTGTTTTCCGCCCCGGCCAAGAAGCAGCTCGGCCAGCACTTCCTTGCCGACCGCTACTACATCGACAAGATCGTGATGGCGGTCAATCCCAGGGACGGCGACCGCCTGGTCGAGATCGGCCCGGGCCAAGGTGCGATCACCCTGCCGCTGCTGCGCGTCCACCCGAAGATGACGGTGATCGAGTTCGACCGCGACCTGATCGCGCCGTTGACCGCCGCCGCCGAACCGCTGGGCGAGCTGACCATCGTCAACCGCGACGTGCTGCGGGTGGACTTCACCGAGCTTGCCGATGGCCAGCCGATCCGCCTGGTCGGCAACCTGCCCTACAACATCTCCTCGCCGATCCTGTTCCATGCGCTGGAACACGCTGCGGTGATTTCCGACATGCACTTCATGCTGCAGAAAGAAGTGGTCGATCGCATGGCCGCCGGTCCCGGCAGCAAGGTGTTCGGCCGCCTGAGCGTGATGCTGCAGGCCTACTGCGAGGTGACCTCGCTGTTCGTGGTGCCGCCGGGTGCGTTCAGGCCGCCGCCGAAGGTCGATTCGGCCGTGGTGCGTCTGATACCGCGTGAGCCGGCCACCATCAACATCAAGGACCACAAGCGCTTCGCCGACGTGGTCAGGGCCGCCTTCGGCCAACGCCGCAAGACCCTGCGCAATGCCCTGAACAACGTGGTCAGCGCCGAGCAGTTCGTGGCCGCCGGCGTGCGTCCCGACGCCCGCGCCGAACAGCTGGACGTGGCTGAATTCATCGCTTTGGCCAATGCCACCTGATTACACTGCCGGTATGGAAGACGCTGACGTTTATGCCATCTCCGTCGAAGTCGCCCCGCGCTTCCTCGACGACCAATCCGCACCGGAAGACGGTCGCTATGCGTTCGCCTATACGATCCGCATCCACAACCAGGGCCGCGTCGCCGCCCGCCTGGTCGCACGCCATTGGCGCATCACCGATGCCAACGGCCGCGTCGAGCATGTCGATGGCGATGGCGTGATCGGCGAACAGCCACGACTGCGCCCGGGTGAAGACTTCCATTACACCTCAGGTGTCATGCTCGGCACCGAGCACGGCACGATGCAGGGCCATTACGACATGGTGGCCGACGATGGCACCGAATTCGCCGCGCCGGTCGCACCCTTCGTGCTGGCCATCCCGCGCACCCTGCACTGACACGGAGGCCGAACGATGAGTGTATGGGCGATCGGCGACCTGCAAGGCTGCTACGACGTAACCCAGCGCCTGCTGGAAAAGATCCGCTTCGATCCGGCGCAGGACACCCTGTGGTTCTGCGGCGACCTGGTCAACCGCGGTGGACAGTCGCTGGAAACGCTGCGGCTGGTGCATTCGCTGCGCGAACACAGCGTGGTGGTGCTCGGCAACCATGACCTTTCCCTGCTGGCCGTCGGTGCGCGCACCGAAGAGGAACAGCGCAAGGTCAACCCGGACCTGCTGCGCATCGTCCAGGCCGAAGACCGTGACGTGCTGCTGGACTGGCTGCGCCTGCAGAAGCTGGTACACGTGGACCGTGAGCTTGGCTGGATGATGGTGCATGCCGGCCTGGCGCCGAAGTGGACCACGCAGATGGCCGAGAAGCATGCGGCCGAAGTGGAAGTGCAGCTGCACGGCGCCGGCTACCGCAAGCTGTTCCGCAACATGTACGGCGACAAGCCCAGCTGGGCGCCGAACCTGACCGGCTACGAGCGCTCGCGGGCAATCATCAACGTGCTGACGCGCATGCGTTACTGCACCTCGCGCGGCCGTATCGGCATCGAAGACAAGGGCACGCCGGGCACCCAGGAACAGGGGCTGTATCCCTGGTTCGAAGTGCCGGGCCGGGTCGAGCGCGACCTGAAGGTGGTCTGTGGCCACTGGTCCGCGCTCGGCCTGACCATCACCCAGGGCATCCACGCGATCGACACCGGTGCCGTGTGGGGTGGCAAGCTCACCGCGATCCAGCTCGACACCGATGAGCTGCGCGTGGTGCAGGTACCGGGACGCGACGTGCCGGCACCGGTCGCCAACGCGCGGCCGCCTGCGCGGCCCGCACATGAGCGCACTGCAGGGCAAGGCAAGGACAGCGGCCAAGGCAACGGCAACGCTGGCACGGCTGGCGCCCCCGGCAACCGTGGTCCGCGCCGGCGCCGCCGCCGCGGTGGCGGTGGTGGCGGCAACAACAACAACAACAACGGCACGCCTCCTTCGGCATGAAGCCAGGCAACCACGCACCATGGACGGTGCTGCTGCTGACGCTGGCCCTGGCCAGCGGCTGCCAGCCCTCGTCGTCGCCGGCGACCGCCGGCGCTGACAAGTCCGCCGCCCCTGCAACGGCACCGACACCCTCACCACCGTTGGTCGCAGCCGCGCGCGCGCAGATCGGCGTCACCACGCGCTACGACCCTGCCTATCAGGTGCTGGCCTACCCCGGCGGCGACGTGCCCGCTGACCGCGGCGTATGCACCGACGTGGTGGTTCGCGCCCTGCGTACGCAAGGGCTGGACCTGCAGGTCCGCGTGAACGAAGACATGCGCGCTGATTTCAGCGCCTATCCGGCGCTGTGGGGGCTGTCACGACCGGATCGGAACATCGACCATCGGCGCGTGCCCAACCTGATGCGCTGGTTCGATCGCCAGGGTTGGCAACGGCCGATCAGTGTCCGCGCCAGCGACTTCGCTGCCGGCGACATCGTGGCCTGGAAGCTCAACGGCAACGGCCTGCTGCACGTGGGCATCGTCTCCGACCGGCGCCTGGCCGATGGCACCCCGCTGGTGCTGCACAACATCGCGCGGGGTACGCGGGAAGAAAACCTGCTGTTCCAGCACGCGATCATTGGACACTACCGGATGCCGCAAACGATCCTGTAGCGCCGTGATCAGCGGCGCACGTAATGTACGAAACGGAACGCGTACGCGTGGCGTTCGTCAGCCGGGTGCGGCTCGCTGCTCACTTCCTGCCAGTCCTGCGCGTCCAGCTCGGGGAAATGGGTGTCGGCCGGTACTTCGGCATCCACCCAGGTCAGGTACAGATCACTGGCCTGGTCCAGCAGCTGGCGGAAGATCTCGCCACCGCCGATGATGCACAGTTCGCTGGCGCCCTCACCTTCCGCAATCGCTTTCGCCTCGTCCAGCGAGGCCACCGCACGCATGCCCTCGAACGGCACCTGGCCGCTGCGGGTCAGCACCAGGTTGGTCCGCCCCGGCAGCACGCGGCCGATCGATTCGGCGGTCTTGCGCCCCATCAGGATCGGCTTGCCCAGGGTGAGCGCCTTGAAGTGTTTGAAGTCGTCCGGCAGATGCCAGGGCATGGCATTGCCCTGGCCGATGCCGAGATTGCGATCCAGCGCCACCACCATCGACAGCTTCATCGTACTCACACCGCCACCGGCGCCTTGATCGCCGGATGCGGATCGTAGCCGTCGATGCGGATGTCATCGAACTGGAAGCCGAACAGATCGGTCACTTCCGGGTTCAACCACAGCGTCGGCAGTGCGCGCGGCTCACGCGACAGCTGCTCGCGCGCCTGCTCGAAGTGGTTCGAATACAGGTGCGCATCGCCCAGCGTATGCACGAAATCGCCGACACCCAGGCCAGTGGCCTGCGCCACCATGTGGGTCAGCAGTGCGTAGCTGGCGATGTTGAACGGCACACCGAGGAAGATGTCGCCACTGCGCTGGTACAGCTGGCAGCTGAGCTTGCCGTCGACCACATAGAACTGGAACAGGTTGTGGCACGGCATCAGCGCCATCTGCGAGAGCTCGCCCACGTTCCAGGCACTGACCACCAGCCGCCGTGAATCCGGGTTGCGCTTGATCTCGTCCACCAGCCACTGCATCTGGTCGATGCTGCCGCCGTCGGCCGTGGCCCAGCTGCGCCACTGCTTGCCGTACACCGGGCCGAGGTCGCCGTTGTCGTCGGCCCACTCGTCCCAGATGCGCACCTGGTTGTCCTTGAGGTAACCGATGTTGGTATCGCCCTTCAGGAACCACAGCAGCTCGTGGATGATCGAGCGCAGGTGCAGCTTCTTGGTGGTGACCAGCGGAAAACCGTCGTTGAGGTTGAAGCGCATCTGCCAGCCGAACACGCTGCGGGTGCCGGTACCTGTGCGGTCGCTCTTCTCGGCGCCGTGTTCGAGCACGTGCGAGAGCAGGTGCAGATAGGCCTTCATGCCTTGCCCTCCGCCACCACCAGCGGCTGCGGCTGCAGCACCGGCGCGCGGCGCGACATCACCAGCAGCACCAGGCCGAAGGCGATCAGCGGCACGCACAGGATCTGGCCCTTGGTCAGCCAGCCGAACGCCACATAGACGCCGTTGTCGGGCATGCGCACGAACTCCACGGCGAAGCGGAAAATGCCGTACAGCAGCGCGAACAGGCCGCCGATGAGATAGCGATGGCGCGGCTTGGCCGACACCGTCCACAACACCACGAACATCACCAGGCCCTCCAGCAGCGCTTCATACAACTGCGAGGGATGGCGGGCGAACTGATTCAGCGCACCGCTGGCGAACTGCGACTGCAGGGTGGCGTGGTCAAGCTGGTTCAGCGGCGCCGGCAGGCCGGACGGGAACACCACGCCCCAGCTGCCGTCGGTGTACTTGCCCCACAGCTCGGCGCCGATGAAGTTGCCGATGCGGCCAAAACCCAGGCCCAGCGGCACCAGCGGTGCCATGAAATCCATGGTGTCGAAGAAGTGCAGCGCATGCTTGCGCGACCACCACCAGCAGGCCGCGATCACGCCGAGCAGGCCGCCGTGGAAGCTCATGCCGCCATCCCATACCTTGAACAGCAGCAGCGGGTTGTGCAGGAAATCGCCCAGCGCGTAGAACAGCATGTAGCCGATGCGCCCGCCCAGCACCACGCCGAGCATGGCGTAGAACAGCAGGTCGGAGAAGCCGTTGGCATCGACGCCCGGCAGGCGCCCGTCGGCGATCCGCTTGCGCCCCAGCAGCCAGGCGGCGGTGAAGCCGAGCAGGTACATGATGCCGTACCAGTGCACCTTGATCGGTCCCAGCGAGAGGGCGATGGGGTCGATGTCGTGGAAATAGATCATGAAGGGCGCCTTGCAGGGATGCCGATATTCTAGCGCCGCCCGGGAGCGGCCTCGTGGTGGCCGCCATCGCCCGATTGCCGGGCTTCAGCCCAGTATCTGCGGCGTGTCCGGCAGGCCGTCCTGGTCGGACCGCGCCGAGGCCGGAAAGTGCCCTTCCAGCAGGGTGGAAACCTCATCGATGGCATCACGCAGCGCCGCCACCGGCTGCGAACCGCGCAGGCCCTCGCGCAGGTGGGTGCAGACCCGCTGCCATTGCTCGGGCGCGACCCGCCCCTGCAGGCCACGGTCGGCGACGATCTCGATGGCATGGTCGGCCAGCAGCAGGTAGATCAGCACGCCGTTGTTGTGGGCGGTATCCCAGGTGCGCAGGCGGGCGAAGGCATGTTCGGCCGCCTGCCGTGGGGTGACCCTGTGCCACAGCGCGTGCAGCGGCAGATCGGCCTCGACGGCGAACATCACCTGGCCGCCATGGCGCTGCTCGCCCGCGGCGATCGCCTCGGTGATCGCCTGCAGCGTGGCCGGCGGGAACGCCCGGCGCACCGATGGCGAAAACAGATGCCTGCACAGACGTTGGATCATCACCAGCCCCCCGAGGCGCCGCCGCCACCGGAACGGCCGCCACCACCGCCCCAGCCGCCACCACCGCCAAATCCACCACCGCCGCCGAAACCGCCGCCACCCCAGCTCCCGCCGCCCCAACCACCACCGCCGGCAAAACGCCCCGGATGGCCGGACAGCATCGCCACCACCAGGCCGACCACGCCGGCCAGGCCACTGGCCAGCAGCGTGGAGGTGAACAGGAAAGCAGCGACGGCCGCACCGGCGCCCCCCAGCAGGCCGCGCAGCGGGCGCGGCACACGTGAGAACACGCCGCGCAGGATGCTGCCGGCGAACACGCCTATGAACAACGCCAGGAACCAGGTATCGCCGCCGCCGTCTGGCGCACGCCCGTGCTGGCTGCTGACCGGCGCCGGCAGCGGTTCGCCGTCGATGATCTTCACCAGCATCGCCGTGGCGTCGGTGATGCCACCGGCATAGTCATTGGCGCGGAAGCGTGGCACCAGGTACTCCTGGATCACCCGGTTGGCGATCGCATCGGGAATCGCACCTTCCAGGCCATAACCCGGTTCGATGCGCACCCGCCGATCCTCCTTGGCCACCACCAGCAGCACGCCGTCATCCACGCCCTTGCGACCGATCTGCCACTGGTCGAACACGCGGGTGGTGTACTGGGCGATGTCTTCCGGCTGCGTGGTTGGCACCACCAGCACCTGCATCTGGCTGCCCTTGCGTTGCTGCAGGTCCAGCGCCTGCTGCACCAGCGCCTGCTTCTGCGCGGCGTCCAAGGTGCCGGTGGTATCCACCACCGGCGAATCCAGCGCCGGGATCGGCGCCAGCGTCTGCGCCTGCACGGTCAACGGCAGCCACAACCACAGGGCCAGCAGTGTGGCGGCCAGGCGCATCGGTCAGTGGCCCGGGGCCGGGGCGGGCTGCTGCTGCGGCGCGTTGCCGAAATCAACCGCCGGCGCGTTGGAGATCTGCGCTTCGTTTTCCACGGTGAAGTTCGGCTTGGGCTGGTAGCCGAAGATCTTGGCGGTGATCAGCTGCGGGAACGAGCGGATGTAGGTGTTGTAGTCCTGCACCTGCTGGATGTAGCGGCCACGGGCGACGGTGATGCGGTTCTCGGTGCCTTCCAGCTGCGCCTGCAGATCGCGGAAGTTCTGGTCGGACTTCAGCACCGGGTAGTTCTCGGTGACCACCAGCAGGCGCGACAGCGCGCTGCCCAGTTCGCCCTGGGCCTGCTGGAACTGCTTGAGCGAGGCTTCATCGTCGGCGTTGACGTTGATCTGGCCAACGCGCGAGCGGGCGTTGGTGACTTCGGTCAGAACGCGTTCTTCCTGGCTGGCGAAACCTTTCACGGTCTGCACCAGGTTGGGCACCAGGTCGGCACGGCGCTTGTACTGGTTGAGCACTTCGGACCAGCTGGCCTTGACCGCTTCGTCCTTCTGCTGGATGGCGTTGTAGCCGCAGCCGGACAGCAGGGAGGCCAGCAGCAACAGGGAAATGAGGCGGGTCAGCAGGCGCATGGCCAAGGCTCCGGGTGGACTGAGCGCCGAGCATGCCATGGTCGGTGTTAACGGGCGTGTGGAGAGTGTCGGCCGTCGTCGGCCATCGGGCGCCGCCCCCTCCGCGGTAGTTCGTGGCTGGCTATCGGGTGGCGGCCGGGAGGGTGGGTTGGCTGGGGGACGCCGTGAATACGTCCTTGTAGGCTCGGGCGCGCCATCCTTGGCGCTTACGCCCCCAGCCAACCCACCCTCCCGGCCACGGACGGTTTCCTGCGCACCGCGGGAAGATCAAAAGAAAAAAATCAAAATCAAAAGCAAAAGCCGATTCTTCAGACATTTGTGTCGACCAAGGTCGACACCTACCAACAGCACAGAACGCCGTCCCGACAGGTCGCGGAAAACTGTCGAAGGCGGGGTGGGTCAGCTTGCGGGGGCGTGAGCGCCATGGATGGCGCGACCGAGCTTACATGGACGTACTTGCAGCGTCCCTCGCAAGCTGACCCACCCCGCCATCCCACAGCAAACCCGCTTTTGACGTTGCTCTGGCTGTTGCTCCGGCTTCTGCGGGTGCAGGGCGCAGCCCTGCTGCCAAACCCCTCAGCAAGCCTCAGCCACCGGCGCGCGCGCACGCCCCAGCCACGCCAGCAGCAGCGCCGATGCCGCCAGCAGGCCACCGGCCACCGGAATCGCCGCGTAGCCCAGCCCCAGGCTGATCACCGCACCACCCAGCGCCGCGCCCAGTGCATTGCCGAGGTTGAACGCACCAACATTGATCGACGACGCCAGTCCCGGCGCCTCGCTGGCTGCCTGCATCACCCGGATCTGCAGCGGCGGCACGATGGCGAAGGTCGCTGCACCGAACAGCAACACGCCAAGCGCTGCGGTCGCGTGGCTCATGAAGGCCAATGGCAGCACGAACATCAGCGCCGCCAGAACCGCCAGCAGGATGCGGGTCGAACCGTCCAGCGACCAGTCGGCCATGCGTCCGCCGATGCCGTTGCCAATGGTGAAACCAATACCGATCAGTGCCAGCGACAACGCAATGAAGGCATTCGAGGCACCGGTCAGCTCGGTCAACACCGGCGCCACGTAGGTGTAGAGGGTGAACATCGCACCTGCGCCCAGCACCGTGGTCGCCATCGCCAGCAGTACCTGCGGCTGCATGATCGATTTCAGTTCACGTCGGACATCCGGGCGTGTACCCGCTGCGGAAGCCGGCAGTGCCATCGCCAACGCGGTGATCGCCACCACGCCGAGTACGGCAGTGCCGGCAAAGGCCAGGCGCCACCCCAGCTGCTGGCCGACCCAGGTCGCCAGCGGCACGCCACCGATGTTGGCGATGGTCAGGCCCATGAACATCGTTGCCACCGCCGCCGCCTGCTTGTCCTTCGGCACCAGACTGGCGGCGACCACCGCGCCGATGCCGAAGAACGCGCCGTGATTGAGGCTGGTCACCAGCCGCGACAGCAACAGCAGGCCGTAGTTCGGGGCCAGCGCCGACAGCACGTTGCCGACCACGAAGATCGACATCAGCAGCATCAGCGCGGTGCGCTTGCCGAACCGCCCCATCAGCAGGGTCATCACCGGCGCGCCCAGCATCACGCCCACCGCATAGGCGGTGATCAGCATGCCGGCAGTGGGGATGCTGGCCCCCACTCCGCTGGCGATGACCGGCAACAGGCCCATCGGGGTGAACTCGGTGGTGCCAATGGCGAAGGCGCCGACGGCGAGTGCCAGCAATGCGGCTCTGGAATTCATGGGGGTTGCCTGCGTGGGGCAGGCCCTGTGGAAAATGAGCGCGTAGCCTGCGCGCTTTGCCGGCGGGGAGTAAGCCTCCACGCGGGAAAACAGTGTTGATCCCAGTTCACAAGTGGCGGGCAGGTCGGCCAACCGGGTAGCGCCGGGCCATGCCCGGCGAGCGCAGCGGCGCCCGGAAAGCAGAACCCCCGGCGCTGGCCGGGGGTTCGGGGTAATGCTTACCAGTCGCCGGCACCCGGCACGTGGTGTTCGCGTGCGCGGCGGCGCATCAGCAGGTTCAGCCACTCCACCAGCACCGAGAAGCCCATCGCGGCGTAGATGTAGGGCTTGGGCACGTGCACGTCCAGGCCGTCCAGGATCAGCACCGCACCGATCAGCAGGATGAAGGCCAGGGCCAGCATCTTCACGGTCGGGTTGGCATCGATGAAACGGCCCAGCGGGTTGGCCGCCAGCAGCATCACCGCCACCGACAGCAGGATCGCAGCGACCATCACCGGCACGTGGTCGGCGATGCCGACGGCGGTGATCACCGAGTCCAGCGAGAACACGATGTCGATGATCGCGATCTGCGCGATCACGTAGCCGAACACGGCCGAGGTCTTGGTGGTGGTCGGGTCCTCGTCCTCGCCACCGGTGATCATCTCCTTGATCTCCATCCAGCCCTTGATGATCAGGAACAGGCCACCGACGATCAGCACCAGGTCGCGGATGGAAATGCCCATGCCGGCCACGGTGAACAGGTTCGCCTGCATGTGCGCCAGGTACGCCAGCGACACCAGCAGGCCGATGCGGGTGATGCAGGCCACCGCGATGCCGAGGCGGCGCGCGAACGGGCGGCGGTTCTCGGGCAGCTTGCTGACGGCGATGGAGATGAACACCAGGTTGTCGATGCCGAGCACGATCTCCAGCGCGCTCAGAGTGAACAGGGTCAACCAGACGTTCGGATCGGCGAGAAACTCAAGGGACATGGGAAGTCTTCAACAAGGGGGGAGGAAGAAGGATCAGCCGACGCTGGCCGGGAACAACCGCGGCACCAGCACCAGGGCCCAGCACAGCAGCACGTTCATCATCAGCACGAACACTGCCGCCGAGCCCATGTCCTTGGCGCGGCCGGCCAGTTCATGGATTTCCGCGCCATAGCGTTCGATCACCGCCTCGATGGCCGAGTTGGCCAGCTCCATCGCCAGCACCAGCAGCATCGAGCCGATCATCAGCGCGCGCTCCACCGGTGTCTGGCCCAGCCAGATCGCCAGCGGCGCCAGCAGCACCAGCAGGTAGACCTCCAGCCGGAACGAGGACTCATGCAGCCAGGCAGCTCGCAGGCCCTGCCAGGACCAGCGGGCGGCCTGGAAGATACGGCGCGGACCGCGGGGCATGTGGCCGAACTGATCAGCCACGGGTGAAGCATCCAGCAACAGGGGCGCGGCGCAGCGACCGCTCAGACGCACGGCAGGGAATCATGGGTGCACAGGGATAGGCAGACGGCCCCCATTTTGCCACAAGGGCGGCAATGGCAGCCCGGAAGCCCCGCCGGGAGGCCCCGCGAACGGCCCAGCACGGCCAAGCGCGGGGCCAGGCCAGCTTCTATGATGGATGCCCCCTGCCCTGCCGGAGTGCCCGATGACCCGTCCCCGCACCTGCCTGATCCTGCTTGGCCTGCTGGCCGCGCCGCTGGCCCAGGCCCTGAGCCCGCCGGCGCCGCCGCAGGTACCCGCGCAGGTCTCCAACGTGGCCTGGGCCGCCGACATGGCGTCCTTCGCCAGCGCCGACCGCACCAATCCGCCGCCGCGCGGCGGCATCGAATTCATTGGCAGCTCGTCCTTCCGCATGTGGGACAGCCTGGCCCAGGACTTCCCGGGGCAACCGGTGTTCAACCGCGGTTTCGGTGGTTCGGAAGTACGCGACAGCACCTGGTACGCCGGTCAGGCCATCGTGCCGTACGCGCCGTGCAAGGTGTTCTTCTACGCCGGCGACAACGACCTCAACAGCGGCCGCAGCGCGACCCAGGTACGCGACGACGTGGTGGCCTTCGTGCAACGCGTGCATCGCGACCTGCCGAAGACGAAGGTGGAGTACGTCTCCATCAAGCCCAGCCCGTCGCGGGCGCACCTGCTACCGGCGATCAACGACGCCAACGAGAAGATCAAGGCTGCGCTGGCGAAGCTGCCCAACACCGGCTACACCGACATCTACACACCGATGCTCGGGGCCGATGGCCAGCCCGATGCCTCGTTGTTCCGCGAGGACATGCTGCACATGACCCCGGCCGGCTATGCGATCTGGACCAAGGCGCTGGCGCCGAAGGTCAACTGCAACTGAGTGATGCCGGGGTTGCCGGCCAGCGGCCGGCACTACCGGAAAAGCTCCATCCACGCGTGGCGTGGATCTACTGGCTCTATCCACGCATGGCGTGGATCTACTGGCTCTATCCACGCATGGCGTGGATCTACTGGCTCTATCCACGCATGGCGTGGATCTACGTGTCGACCAAGGTCGACACCTACCAACAGCGGCGGGAACCCGCCATCCCACGGAATGCCCGCTGTTGCTCTTGAAGTTGAGGTTGCCGGCCAGCGGCCGGCACTACCGCGGGTGCCGGGTGCAGCCCGGCCCTCAGCGGAAAACCACCGTCGCCTCGGTGCCCTTGCCCAGCTCGCTGGTCAAGCTGACCTTCCAGCCGAAGCGTTCACACAGGCGACGCACGATCGACAGGCCCAGGCCCGTACCCTGCGGACGGCTGGGATCAGCACGATAGAACGGCTCGAACGCACGCGACAGCGCGTCGGCGGACATGCCGATGCCGGTATCGCTTACCACCACCCGGTCGTTGTGCACGTGCACGTCGATGCGACCTTCGTCGGTGTAGCTGCAGGCGTTGCGCACCAGGTTGCTGACCACCACCTGCAGCACCCGGGGCGGTGCATGCAGCTGCACGGCCGCGTCACTGTGCAGGTGCACCGCCAGCGGCCGGCCCACCAGCAGTTCATTGGCGTTGTCCACTTCGTAACGGACGATGTCGTTGACGTCGAACAGTTCCACCTGCGGCTCGACGTCGGCCTCGCGGGCCAGGATCAGGAACGCATCGATCACCGCTTCCATGTCCCGCCCGGCACGCTGGATGCGCTGCAGGCTGCGGCGCAGGCGCGGCTCCAGGCTTTCATCGCCCAGTGCCATGTCGCTGGCCACCCGGATGACGGTCAGCGGCGTACGCAGTTCATGGCTGGCATCTCGGGTGAAGTTGCGCTCGCGTGCCACGTGCGCAGTGACCCGGTTGGCCAGCGAATGCAGCGCCGCTGCCAGTTGCCGGGTCTCGCCCTGCATGTCTGCGGGCAGCTTGTTCGGTTCCAGATCGGCCGCTTCCGGATGGCCCGGATCCCAGCGCGAGACGCGCCGCGCCAGCCAGTTCACCGGTGACACCAGGCGTTTGGACGCGCGGTAGGTGATCCAGGAGGCGCCATACACCGCCAGCAGGGTCAGCAGCACCGGCACGATGCCGAACCAGAACGCCAGCATCTCTGCGCGCGAGCGCATGAACACCAGGTACAGGCGGCCCTCCTCACGGGCGTCGACCAGCACCAGCTGATCGTCGTCGGGCAGTTCGTGGAAACCCGGTTCCAACGTGCGCAGGTTGGCGGGCAACGACAGGCTCGATTGCCCGCGCTCCAGCAGGTAGCCACGGATGTTCTGGGTATTGGGTGGCGGCTGCACGGGCGAGGCCTCGTGCAGCGTCCAGTAGTACGCCGCTTCTTCGCGCAGGGCAGCACCGACCAGGCTGTGCTTGATCACCAGCGAAACCAGCCAGGCGCCCAGCAGGATACCCAGGCTGGCCAGCACGGCTTGCAGGATGAAGGCGATACGGATCTTGCGCGGCAGGCCGTGCGGCATTGCGATGTCCCGGTCAGAGCGCTGCGATTATAGGCAGCGCGCTGTGCCGTGATCGTGCATGGACGATGACGACCGGGCATCCGGAACGTTCCCCCCTTCCCTGCCGACCACAGCCGTGCCGGTTCTGCTGCAACACCGGCACGACGTTGATCAGGCCATCGGCTGGGCGATATCGGCGATGCGATAGCCCGCGCTCTGCACGGTGTGCAGCAGCGGCCGGTCGAACGGCTTGTCGATGATCTTGCGCAGGTTGTACAGGTGGCTGCGCAACGTGTCCGAATCAGGCAGGCCGTTGCCCCAGATCTCGCGCTCGATTTCCTGGCGTGTGACCACACGCGGCGATTCGCGCATCAGGATGGTCAGCAGGCGCAGGCCGATCGGCGACAGCTGCAGCTCGGTGCCGGCACGCGTGGCACGCATGCTGACCGGATCGAGCACCAGGTCGGCGACCTTGAGCACTTCCGAACCGACCTGGCGACGTTCACGGCGGATCAGCGCGCGCAGGCGGGCTTCCAGTTCCTGGATCGCGAACGGCTTGGTCAGGTAATCATCGGCACCAAAACCGAGGCCGGTGAGCTTGTCGTCCAGCGTGTCACGCGCGGTCAGCATCAGCACCGGGGTCGACTTGCGCGCATCGTTGCGCAGCCGGCGGCACACTTCGATGCCATCCAGTCGCGGCAGCATCAGGTCCAGCACGACCACGTCGTAGCTGTTCTCGGCAGCCAGACGGTAGCCGTCCAGGCCATCCTGCGCATAGTCCACCTCGAAGCCACGGCCTTCCAGGTACTCCCCGATCATCTCGGAGATGTTGCGGTTGTCTTCGACTACCAGCACCAAGCCGGAAGTCTCCTTCGTCTGACGCATGAGAATCCCTTTTTCTTCAGCTTTGTGAAACATGCCCGATCGACGGTGCACGCGATGTGAAGTTGCGTCACTGAAAAGAAGATGGCGTGCTCACAGCAGCGGTTTCAGCAGCGGCCATACGTTGTCCAGCACTTTCGGCTGCGCCTGCGCGGTGGGGTGCAGGCCATCGGCCTGCATCAATCCCGGCTGCAGGGCCACGCCTTCCAGCAGGAATGGCAGCAACGGTACCTTGTACTGCGTGGCCAGTGCCCGGTACGCCGCCGCCAGGCGCTGGCGGTAGCCGGGCCCATAGTTGGGCGGCACGTCGATGCCCAGCAGCAGCACCTTGGCACCGGCCTTCTGGCTGGCCTGCACCATTTTTTCCAGGTTGCCCTGCACCTGCGCCGGAGTCAGGCCGCGCAGCGCATCATTGCCGCCGAGGGCGACCACCACCACCGTGGGCTTCTCCCGCGCGAGCAGGCCCGGCAGGCGGGTCAGCGCGCCGGCGGTGGTTTCCCCGCTCATGCTGGCGTTGACGATGCGCGGCGGGGTTTTCGACTGCTGCCTGACCCGCTGCTGCAGCAGGCTGACCCAGCCTGCATCGACCGGGATATTGTGGGCGGCACTGAGGCTGTCACCGAGCACCAGCACGGTACCGGTGGCCGGACCTTTGGCACACGCCAGTGCCGGCAACAGCAGCAACCCTAGCAACAGCAGCATCATTGCGCCGGCTTGCCGGCTCCATCCCGTCTTTTGCATTGGAGTCTCCTCATCGACAGCCTGTCCCCCCGCAGCGCGCCCGTCGCCATCGCCGTCGACCAGGTCGGCAAATCCGTGCATGGCCCGGAGGGTGAAGTCCACATACTGGACAACATCACCCTGACCGTCCATGAAGGCACCAGCGTGGCCATCGTCGGCGCCTCCGGTTCCGGCAAGACCACCCTGCTCGGCCTGCTGGCCGGGCTGGACCTGCCCAGCCGGGGCCGCATCACGCTGGCGGGCCAGTATCTGACGGCATTGGACGAAGAAGCCCGTGCACAGCTGCGCGCGCGAGACGTCGGCTTCGTGTTCCAGAGCTTCCATCTGCTGCCGGCGCTGACGGCGGCCGAGAACATCGCGCTGCCGCTGGAACTGGCCGGGCGCGAGGACCGCACGCGGGTGGATGAAGTGCTGGCTGCGGTAGGGCTCTCGCACCGCGCCCGCCACTATCCGCGGCAGCTGTCCGGCGGCGAGCAGCAGCGGGTGGCCCTCGCCCGCGCGTTCGTCAGCCGCCCGCGCATCCTGTTCGCCGATGAGCCCACCGGCTCGCTGGACCAGGCCACCGGCCAGCACATCAGCGATCTGCTGTTCGAACTCAACGCCGGCAGCGGTACCACCCTGGTGCTGGTCACCCACGACCTGCGCCTGGCGCAGCGCTGCCAGTACATCCATCGCATCGACAACGGCCGCCTGCTGCCGGTGGAACATGGAGTGGACGCATGAACCTGCTGCGGCATGCGTGGCGCGCGCTGCGCCGCGAAGCCCTGGCCGGTGACCTGCTGACCGTCTTCGCCGCCCTGGTACTGGGCGTGGCGGTGATGACGGCGGTGGGCACACTGGTCAACCGGGTCAACCTGGCCCTGACCGGCAGCGCCGCGGAAATGCTCGGCGGCGACCTCGGCGTGGCAGGGCGCGATGACCCGCCTGCCGCGTTCGCCGAGGAGGCGCAGCGACGCGGCCTGGCGCACACGCGGCTGGCCAGCTTCGGCAGCGTGTTGTTCCAGGGCGATGCCAGCCAGATGGCCAGCATCAAGGCCGTGGAAGCAGGCTACCCGCTGCGTGGGGCGCTGCGCGTGCGCGCCACGCCCGGCGGCGCGCTGATCGCCGATGCCGGGATGCCGGCCAAGGGCCAGGCCTATGCCGATCCGCGCCTGCTGCAGGCGCTGGGGCTGAAGGCCGGCGACGATCTGGAATTCGGTGCAGGCACGCTGCGCATTGCCGGCATCATCGAATCCGAGCCCGACGCCGGCGGCGACCTGCTGACGCTGTCGCCGACCCTGCTGGTCAACCGTGCCGATGTGGAAGGCACCGGCCTGCTCGGCCCCGGCAGCCGCATCAATTATCGGCTGATGTTCGCCGGCCCGGCCACCGACATCGCTGCATTCCGGCAATGGCTGCTGCCGCAGGTGAAGGGCATGCGCCTGCTCAGCGTGAACGATACCCAGCGCGGTGTGCGCCAGGCCTTCGATCTGGCCGGTCGTTTCCTCGGCCTGAGCGCACTGCTGGCGGTACTGCTGGCTGGCGTGGCCACCGCACTGGCAGCCAACCGGTTCGCCCTGCGTCGCATCGACCAGGTGGCGATCCTGCGCTGCCTGGGTGCACGCCAGCGCGACATCCTGGCCGGCCTGGCCCTGCAGCTGCTGATGCTGGCCGTGCCGGCCTGTGCGATCGGCATCGGCCTGGGCATGGCGGCGCAGGAAGGGCTGGTACAGGTGCTGGGTAGCCTGGTGCCGCAACGCCTGCCGCTGCCCGAAGCGATGCCTGCGCTGACCGGCGCGGGCATCGGCCTGTTGCTGCTGTTCGGCTTCGGACTGCCGCCGCTGCTGCGCCTGCGTGGCGTGCCGCCCATGCGTGTGCTCAACCGCTCGTTCGCCGCCTTGCCGCCTGCTTCGCTTCTGGCCTATGTGGCCGCACTGGCGGCCAGCCTGGTACTGGCGGTGCAGGTCACCGGCGATCTGAAGCTGGCCCTGTGGGTGCTGGGTGGGCTGGCCGGGCTGGCGGTCGCCGCAGGCGTGGTCGGGTTCCTGCTGCTGCAGTTGCTGCGTGGCCTGCAGCATCGTCTGCATGGCAACTGGCGCTTGGGCCTGGCCGCGCTGACGCGGCGGCGGATGCTGGCGGTGATGCAGCTGGTGGGGCTGTCTCTGTCGCTGTGCGCCCTGCTGTTGCTGGCGGTGATCGGCCCCGGCCTGCTGCAGCAGTGGCGCGAGCGCCTGCCCGCGGACACGCCGAACTACTTCCTGATCAACATCCAGCCCGAGCAGCGCGACAGCGTGCTGGCCGCACTGCAGGGCCTGGGTGCGGATGATGCCAGCATCGAACCGATGGCCACCGGCCGCCTGATCGCAATCAACGGCAAACCACCGCTGCGGGTGGACCGCACGCCGGCCGACGACAGTCAGCCGCAGGGCGAAGGCCAGCGCGACGACGATGACGAGAACCGTCCGCTGAACTTCAGTTGGCGCAGCACGTTCCCGCCGGCCAATACGCTGCTCAACGGCACGTTCTGGACGCCGGACAGCACCGCTGCCGAGGCCTCGGTGGAGATCGGCTGGGCCAAGCGCTACGGCGTGTACCCGGGCGACCGCATCACCATTGCAGTGGGCGAGCAGGAGCGCGAGTTCAGCGTCACCAGCGTGCGCAAGGCCGACTGGAACACCTTCCGGCCGAACTTCTTCGTGCTGTTGAACCCGAACGCAGTGGGCGATACACCGCACAACCTGCTGTCGGCGTTCCACCTGCCGGCGGGACAGGCGGCGGGTCTCGGGGCCCTGGTGCGTGGGCAGCCGAACCTGTCGCTGCTGGACGTGGATGCGGTGATCTCGCAGGTGCGCGATGTGATGGAACGGGTGGCACAGGCGGTGCAGCTGGTGATGGTGTTCAGCCTGCTGGCCGGCGTGCTGGTGCTGCTGGCGGCGCTGCAGGCGACGGCTGGCGAGCGCCGCTATGACAGCGCGGTGCTGCGCACGCTGGGTGCAACGCGGCGCCAGCTGCGTGGCGCGGTACTGGTCGAGTTCGGTGCGCTGGGCGCCTTGGCGGCGTTGCTGGCGGTGGGCGCGGCAGCAGTGATCGGCGTGGCGGTGTCGCAGAAGGTGTTCGAGCTGCCGCTGCTGCCGCCGTGGCCGGGCCTTGTGTTGGGCGGCCTGCTCGGCATTGGCCTGAGCCTGCTGGCCGGCTGGTTGGGCACCCGTCGGATCCTGCACACGCCACCGGCATTGGCATTGCGCGAGACCTGACGCCGTTGTGAAAGCAAAGGCATCCACGCATGGCGTGGATCTACTAGCGATAGCCCCAGTAGATCCACGCCGCGCATGCCAGTAGATCCACGCCATGCGTGGATACAGCGCCGAGCAAGCTCGGCACCCACCAGAGCGTGCACAAGCCCGGCACCCGCCGTGCCGATCAACCTTCCTTCGGCGCCTTTTCCACGTACTTGGCGAAGACGTCGTCGATCTGCTTGTCCTTCACCTTCTTGCCGGCCTGCACATCCTCGGCCTGGGTGAACAACGGGATGATCATCGCCATGCCATCGAGCTTGGTCTTCAGGTGCACGCCCGGGGCCTGGGTCAGAAAGCCGTCCCAACGCTGGCGCACCTTGCTCCAGTAACCGGCAGTGGCCTTCCAATAATCACGTGCGGGAGTGAAGTCGACCTCGGTGGTCCTGATGTAGTCGTTGAAGCCGAATTCGCGGGCGATTTCGACCTGGCTGCCATCGGCGTTGCGCTGCACCTTGGTGTTGAACTGCTCGTGGGTCCAGCCGTTCGGGGTCAGCGTGTGGCGGTTGACCACGGCCAGCGCGTTGTAATCGCTGCGCTTGGTGTACTCGCGGCGTGGCAGCGGGCGCCAGCTGATGTCGCTGGTCCAGGTCGGCACGTTGTTGCCGTAGGTCCACGTGCCGGTGCCGCAGTAGCGCGGTGCATCGCTGACTTCGTACACGCACTGGGTCCAGGCGCCCTGGTTGGTTGCGGCCGCGATCGTGCGCACCTGCCAGGTCTGGTCGGCGCTGAACTCGAAGCGGTTCGGCGCTTCATACACCCAGTCCTGCCGCCAGTGCTTGGTCACGTGGCCGCTCTTCTCGTCCAGCAGCAGGTGCTGCAGCACGATGCGCTTCGGCGTGTCCTCGACCACGATCACCACTTCGTTGCCGCCGCTGCGCATGGCCGGCGCGCGCTCGTAACCCGGCTTCAGCAGCACGGTCTCATCAAAGGCGAAATCCACCGCGTACTCACCCTGCATGGCCAGGATGCTGTCGTGGTCGCGGGCGATGTCGGAGGGCTGCGCGTTGGCGGCGCCACTGGCGGCGAGCAGCACCATCACGCTGGCTGTCTGGAACTTCATCGGGTCTTCCTTCGGGGTTGCAGGTTTCGTGGAAAGGCCATCCTGGCCAGCAGTCGATCCATCGCAATCAGGTCACAGGCGGACCAGTGGCAGGTCGCCGGGGGCGCGCGCGGCGGGCCGGCGTGCGGCATCGGCACAACAACAGTCGTCGATCGCCAGCTCGCCTTCGGCGCCTTCCATGCGCGCGATCCGGCGCGCGGTGGCGGCACCCAGCGACGACAACGTGGACAGGCTGGCAGCGAGCGTGCGGCCCTCGTCAGCGGCGTGCAGGCGCAATGTGCACAGGCGCCAGCGCTGGCCGCCCAGGTGCCCGGCCAGGCGCCGCCACAGGCGCTCGCCGACGCTGCCATCGGCTTCGTGCGAAGGACCGGGCGGCAGCGTCGCCACCAGCCGGTCCCAGGCCAGGAAATCGCTGTCCGGCAACAGGTACAGGCGCCACACGCAGCGGCCGCGAGCATCGAGGAAGCACAGGCTTTCGCGCAGGCCCTCGCTGTCCACGCCCTGGCAGGCATGCACCGATACCGCCTGGCGCCAACCGCCAAGCTCGTTGCCATCGGCGTGGTACAGGCACAACACGGTGCCGAGCGCTGCCAGCTGCGCCGGCGCAGGCCAGGCCCGCAGCGACGAACGCGACAGGGAGGACGGCAGGCGACGTGCGGACAGGGCTCGGCTCATGGGATCACCAGGACACGGCAAGGCTGGCCGACAGGGTGCGGCCGGGGCTGGTATAGCGGTCCAGAACGGTGCTGGTGGCCGACAGGGTCGAGCCGACGTTGGACCAGTCGATGTAACGCTTGTCACCCAGGTTGAAGACACCGACGTTGAAGGTGGCGCCCGGGGCGAAGTTCCAGTGCGCCATCAGGTCGGCCACGCCATAGCCGGCCGGGCGATAGATGGTGGTCGAGGCCACACGGTCCTTGCGCTTGACGAAGGTGCCGGCCAGTTCGACGCCCCAGGTATCGGTGTCATACATCAGGCCGACGGTGCCGCGCATCGGATCGACCGAATCCAGCGGCACATCGGCGGTCTTGTTGTCGCCGCGCGACCACGCCACCGCACTGCGCAGCGCCCAACCCTGCAGCGCCGGGCTGATCTGGCCGAAGTCGACACCGGCCTTCAGTTCGGCACCGTAGATGCGCGCGTCGGCGATGTTGCGCGACTGGAACACCATCAGGCCCTGCGCGTTGGTCCCCACCAGCGTCTGCGACTCGATGAAGTCCTTGTAGTCGTTGTAGTAACCGCTCAGGCTCACGTACGCCGCTGGCGACAGGAATCGCAGGCCCAGTTCGACACCATCGCTGGTTTCCGGCTTCAGGTCCGGATTGGGAATGGCGGTGTAGCCGAAAGCGAAGTTGGTGAAGCCGAGGTTGACGTCGTTGTACGGCGGCGAGCGGAAACCACGCGAGTAACCGGCAAACAGCGACCACTCGTCGGTGAAGCGATAGACCAGGCCGAACTTCGGCGACACGCTGGTCTTCTTCAGCTCCGACACGGCCACGCCGGGATTGTCCTCGGCGAAGATGCTGTCCACGTCCGGCTTCAGTTCGTAGCGGTCCACGCGCACACCCGGCACCAGCGACAGCTTGCCATCGGCCAGGCGCATTTCATCCTGCGCGTACAGGCCCAGCTCGGTGGTCTTGCTGATCGGGAAATCGCGTACGGGGAACGCGTCGGGCAGGATCGTCGTGCTGACCACGCCACGGTTGCTGACCTGGTAGCCATCCCGCTTCTGGCGGATCTCGGTGCGGGCGCCATCGAAGCCATAGGTCAGCGCGTGTTCGACGCTGCCGGTGCTGAAGGCCTTGTTGAACACTGCCTGCAGACCGTACACGCGCTGGTCGAAACTGAACTCGCGATGGCGGGTGCTGCCGTTGGCGCGCGCTTCATTGGTGCGCTGCCTGGTTTCGCTGTCCTGCGTGTAGACCTGCCAGTGCAGGCTGTCGGCGAAGCCCTTGTCCAGCGCATCCATCTCGTGGGCGAAGGACACGCGGGTGCGGTTCTGCGTGTCGCGCGCCTTCATGCCGGTGGTGGTGGTGCGGTCGATCGAGGACAGCACGTTGGTATCGGTGTTGTCTTCGTTGCCTTCCACGGTCAGGCGGAAACGCTGGTCTTCGCTGGGCGCATAGACCAGCTTGGCCAGGCCGCTGCGACCATCACGGTCCTGCGGGTTGGCCGCGGTGCGCGTGTTGTCGTTGCTGCGCACATCGCCCTTGTTGTCGGTTTCCTGGCCCTGGCGGTGGTTGATGTTGACCATGCCGCTCCAGTGCTCGCCACCAAAGGCGCTGGTGACGCCGCCGATCAGGCCTTTCCACTCGCCGTCGTAGCCGAACTTCAGGCCGACGTAGCTGTCCTTGCCATCCTTCAGGTAATCGGCCGGGTCCTTGGTGACGAAGGCAACCACGCCGCCGAGTGCGTCCGAGCCGTACAGCGAGCTGGCCGGTCCACGCACGATCTCCACGCGCTTGAGCGTGTCCAGGTCGGTGAAGTTGCGGTTGGCGTTGGAGAACGAGCCGATGTTGAAGCTGGTCGGCATGGCGATGCCATCGGTCTGGATGCGCACACGGTTGCCGTCCAGGCCGCGGATGCGGATGCTGCCGATGCCGAAGCGGGTGGCACTACGGCTGACCGACAGGCCCGGCTCGTAGCGCACCAGATCCTTGATGTCCTGCACCAGCTGCCGGTCCATCTGCTCGCGGTCGATCACATCGACGGTGGCAGCGACATCGCTGACCGCACGTTCGGTACGGGTGGCGGTGACCTGCACACGATCGAACTCGCGCGCGTCGGGCGCGGCGTCGGCAGCAGCATGGGCGGACAGCGGCAGGGCCATCCACAGGGCAATGGAAAGGGCAGTCGGGCGGGTCATCGGCATCGTTCGGTCAGGCAGGGGAACCCCCGGCCACTGCCACGCCAAACAGGCATGAACGGTAGACCGAGGGGGAGAGAGCAGGAGCGGACGGGTCGCCCACCCTGCCGGCGCGGCCGACAGGAGGGAGGGAGGCGGGCGACCAGACCGCGTTACTTGGTCAGGATCAGCTTGTCGTTGCTGGTATGACGCAGACGGTAGAAACGGTCACCGTGCTGGATCAGGATTTCGCGACGGCCCTTGAGCAGGGCTTCGCTGTCGATGACCTCTTCCGGCGGCACGACACGAACCGGGCGGTCGCGGAGGGTCAGCGTTTCGGGGCGCAGCAGTACAGGTTGAGCATTCATGAGCATCTGGACTCGTGCGAGGGACGAGTTAAATGATAATGATTCTCAGTTGACAATCAACAATCATTCTCAACTTAATTGATGGAATTAATGATCGAAATTTAAATTTCGATAGTCTATGCCTATTGGATTGGGCGCAATTGGCCGCGGTAAGGCCGGCCGAGCGTGGGCTCGGCCCTACAACCTGTCCCCGGCCCTCAGGCGAATACGGCTTCCACCTGTGCCCAGCCGGCGTCGTCCACCTGCGCCAGCACGTCCAGCGACTGCAGGTTCTGCAGCAGCTGGCTGACCCGGCTGGCGCCGAGGATCACACTGGACACGTTGGGATTGCGCAGGCACCAGGCGATGGCCAGGCTGGCCGGGGCGTGGCCCAGCTCGCGGGCCACGGCACTGAAGCGACGCACCCGGGCCAGGCGCGCATCGGCGTTGTCGCCCAGCACCAGGTCCTGCAGCCAGCCCATGCCTTCGCGGCCCAAGCGCGCATCGGCCGGGACGCCGTCGTCGTACTTGCCGCTCAGCAGGCCCGAGGCCAGCGGCGAGAAGATCGTGGTGCCCAGCCCGGCGGTGGCATACAGCGGCGCGTACTCCACTTCCACCCGCTCCCGATGCAGCAGGTTGTACTGCGGCTGCTCCATCGACGGTGCCTGCAGGTTATGCCGCGCGGCGATGTCCACCGCTTCCTGGATCTGGTTGGCCGACCATTCCGACGTGCCCCAGTACAGCACCTTGCCCTGCCGGACCAGGGTGTCCATGGCGTGCACCGTTTCAGCGATCGGAGCGTCCGGATCCGGTCGATGGCAGTAATAAAGGTCCAGATACTCCACCCGCAGGCGCTTGAGCGCAGCATGGCAGGCGTCGGTCACATGCTTGCGCGACAGGCCCCGCTGGGTCGGCCGCGGGTCCTGGGCACTGCCGAAGAACACCTTGCTGGACACGCAGAAACCATCGCGCGGCAACCGCAGGTCGGCAATCACATCGCCCATCACCTGCTCGGCGCGGCCGTTGGCATAGCCCTCGGCGTTGTCGAAGAAGTTGATGCCGTGGTCCCAGGCCGCCGCCACCAGGTTGCGTGCCTCGTCGCGCGGCACCTGGTCGCCGAAGGTCACCCAGGCGCCGAAGGACAGGGCGGAAATCGGCAGGCCGGTGGAGCCAAGGCGACGGTAGAGCATGCGATTCTCCTGCTGCGGGCCCGCATACGGGCCGGGATCAAGCCACCATTCTACCTGTCCCGGCAGGCGCAACCCCTTGCTGTTGCTGGCCTGATCGGAGCCGATGGCCGCGCGCAGACCGCTTTTCCTTGCTCCGGCCCCTGCCCTGCACTAGGCTTCCCGTTTTTCGCGACGCCCCAGGGGAGTCACTCAGATGGTCGAAGGTTTGGGCAGGATCGGCTTCGGCCTGTTCGGTTTGGCGGTGCTGATCGGCATCACCTGGCTGTTTTCCAACAACAAGCGCGCGGTGGACTGGAAGCTGGTCGCCACCGGCATCACCCTGCAGATCGCCTTTGCGGCACTGGTGATCCTGGTACCGGGCGGGCGCGACGTGTTCGATGCGCTGGGCCAGGGCTTCGTGAAAGTACTGAGCTTCGTCAACGAAGGTTCGAAGTTCATCTTCGGCTCGTTGATGGACGTCAAGAACTACGGTTTCATCTTCGCCTTCCAGGTGCTGCCGACGATCATCTTCTTCTCGGCGCTGATGGGGGTCATGTACCACCTCAACGTCATGCAGGCGATCGTGCGGGTGATGGCCTGGTCGATCACCAAGGTGATGCGCGTGTCCGGTGCGGAAACGACCAGCGTCTGCGCCAGCGTGTTCATCGGCCAGACCGAGGCACCGCTGACGGTGCGTCCGTACATCGCCAAGATGACTCAGTCCGAGCTGCTGACGATGATGATCGGCGGCATGGCCCATATCGCCGGCGGCGTGCTTGCCGCGTACGTGGGCATGCTCGGCGGCGGCGACCCGGTGCAGCAGGCGTTCTACGCCAAGCATCTGCTGGCGGCCAGCATCATGGCGGCCCCGGCCACCCTGGTCGTGGCCAAGCTGCTGATTCCGGAAACCGGCACCCCGCTGACCCGCGGCACGGTCAAGATGGAAGTGGAGAAGACCTCCAGCAACATCATCGACGCGGCTGCGGCCGGCGCCGGTGACGGCCTGAAGCTGGCACTGAACATCGGTGCGATGCTGCTGGCCTTCATCGCCCTGATCGCCCTGCTCAATGCGCCGCTGACCTGGTTCGGTGAAGTCACCGGCCTGGCGGCTGCGATCGGCAAGCCGACCGACCTGTCGACCATCTTCGGCTACGTGCTGGCGCCGATCGCCTGGGTGATCGGCACCCCGTGGGCCGATGCCACCACCGTGGGTTCGCTGATCGGCCAGAAGGTCGTGATCAACGAGTTCGTCGCCTACACCGAACTGTCGAAGATCGTGAATGGCCAGGTGCCGGGCATGAGCCTGTCCGACGAAGGTCGCCTGATCGCCACGTACGCCCTGTGCGGCTTCGCCAATTTCAGTTCGATCGCGATCCAGATCGGCGGCATCGGCGGGTTGGCACCGGAGCGACGCCACGATCTGGCCAAGTTCGGCCTGCGCGCGGTGCTTGGCGGTACCATCGCCACCTTCATGACGGCTACCATCGCCGGCGTGCTGACGCATTTCAGCTGAACCCTTGTTTGAGAAAAGATTCCCTATGAGCAGCAGTGTCGTTGTCGTCGGTTCCTTCAATGTCGATCACGTGTGGCGGTGCGAGTCGCTGCCGGCGCCGGGTGCGACCATTGCCGGCCGCTACAGCACCGGTCCGGGCGGCAAGGGCTTCAACCAGGCCGTTGCCGCCTGCCGTGCCGGCGCTGACACCAGCTTCCTGTGTGCGCTGGGCGACGATGCGGGTGGTGCCACCGCCCGTGACCTGGCCGCGCAGGATGGTTTCGCGCTGATCGCCGAAGCCAGCAGCGAGCCGACCGGCACCGCCGGCATCTATGTCGATGCCCGTGGCCGCAACACCATCGTCATCGGCCCGGGCGCCAACGCGGCGCTGAGCACCGAGTTCGTGCAGCAACAGCAGGCCCTGCTGACCGGCGCCAAGGTGGTGCTGGTGCAGCTGGAATCGCCGGTGCAGACCATCGAAGCGGCACTGGCCGTGGCCCGCGAGGCCGGTGTCACCACCGTGCTCAACACCGCACCGGCCGACGCACCCTCGACCATCGGCCTGCTCAAGCTGGCCGACGTGATCACCCCGAACGAGACCGAGTTCGCTGCCCTGCTCGGCCGTCATGTCGGCGAGCGCGTGGATGCCAACGACGTCGCCGCGCTGGACGGCGCCAGCCTGCATGCGCTGTGCCGCAAGCTGGTCGGCAACGGCACGGTGGTGGTGACCCTGGGTTCGGTGGGCGTGTTCGTGTCGCATGCCGACGAGCACCTGCGTGGCGACACCCAGCCGTACTACCGCGTGGGTGCCGAACAGGTGCAGGCGATCGACACCACCGGCGCCGGCGATGCCTTCAACGGTGCGCTGGTGGCCTCGCTCGCCCAGGTGCCGGACGCTCCGTTCGCCCGCCACGTGCGCTTCGCCAACCAGTTCGCCGGTCGTTCGACCGAGAAGGAAGGCGCGGCCGCGGCAATGCCGCGCTTCACCCCGGCCGACGCCGAAGTGAAGTAAATGAAGTGAAGTAGATCTGCGCCACGCGTGGATGAAGGGCCCGGGCATGCAGATGCCCGGGCTTTTTTTTTGTCTTCCATCCACGCACCGCGTGGATTTACTGCCAACGCCGCAGCAACAGGCCAGCGGCAATCGCCAGCACCGCCACGGCGGCCGCAGCCAGGCCCAGCGAGGCCAGGCCGAAGCCTTCGATGACGCCGCCACCGAGCAGCGCGCCCAGACCGATACCAGCGTTGGCCGCCGAGACATTCAAGGTACCGGCCAGCGCCTGCGCCTGCGGCGCGGCTCGCATCACCCGCACCTGGCACAGCGGGAACAACGCGGTATGCGCAATCCCCCACAGCACCAGTGCGATGACTGTCAATGCCCCCTGCCCGGCCCAGCCGACGCTCGCCAGCATTCCCACCGCCAGCACCGTGCAGAACGCGATGGTCGCACCCAGCGGTGCACGGTCAACCCAGCGCCCGCCCAGTGCATTGCCGAGGAGCCCCACCACACCGAAGCCCATCAGCCACCAGCCCACCTGCCCGGCAGGGACGCGTGACAAGCGTTCGAGCACGTCGGCCAGATAGGTGTAGGCGGCGAACATGGCGGTGAACACCAGCACCGACAACAGCACATTGCCCAACAGCCACGGCTGGCGAAGCACACGCGCCTGCTCACCCAGCGCTCGCCGCGGTTCCACGCTCGTTTCCGCCGGCATCCACAGCGCCAGCGCCCCGGCCATCAGCAGCGACAACGCGGCCAACAGCCAGAAGCTGCCGCGCCAACCAATGGCCTCGGCGGCCAGCGTACCCAGCGGGATACCGAACAGCATCGCGGCGGTTATGCCCAGATAGATCCGTGCCACCGCACGTCCGCCCTGACCAGCGGGCGCCAACCGCACGGCGGTCTCGCTGGCAGTGCCCCAGAACACCGGCAGCGCCAACGCCGGCAACACCCGCGCCAGCGCCAGCACCCACGGCTGCTCGGCCACGGCGGCCAGCGCATTGGAGGCCGCGAACAGCACAAGAATGACCACGAACAAGCGGCGTCGGTTGAAGTGTGACAACAGCGCAGTCAACGGCGGCCCGGCCAGCATGACGGTGAACGCAAACAGGGTGACCAGCTGTCCGGCGCGGGCGATGCTCAGGCCGAGGTCGCGTGCCAGCGCAGGCAACAGGCCGACGATCAGGAATTCGGTGGTGACGATAACGAACGCGGATATTGCCAGCAACACGCTCGAGAGGCGTGCGCGGGCAACGCTGTGGCCAAGAGCCAGTGAAGAATCGAGAGAGGACATTCAGGTGAATCAGGTCAGGAGTCGACAGCCTATTCCCTGCATCTATTCCGATTGTTGCTATATTTTCGGCCAATTCCGGACAGATATTCGCCAATGCTTCCCACCGAGCGGCTGCGTGGCATCGAGGCCTTCGTCGCCACCGCCGATGCAGGTAGTTTTACCGCTGCCGCCGAGCGCCTGCACCTGACCAGTTCGGCGATCGGCAAGACCGTTGCCCGGCTGGAGGCACGGCTGGGAGTGCGGCTGTTCGAGCGCAGCACGCGGCGCCTGCGCCTAACCGAAGCCGGTGAGGGCTTCTACCGCACCTGCGTCCGCGTGATGGGCGAACTGGCCGATGCCGAATCGGTACTGGCCGCACACGCAGACGCCCCCGTGGGCCGCCTGCGGGTGGATGCACCGGCCACCTTCGGGCGCGTGAAGGTCTGGCCAATCCTGCTGCACCTGGCCGCCGAGTTTCCGCAGCTGTGGCCGCAGGTGACCTTCAGCGACCGCTTCATCGACCTGGCCGAGGAAGGCGTCGATCTGGCTGTACGCATCGGTGGCCCGGAACCACTGCCGGTCACCCTCGGCAGCCGCCTGCTTGGCCACGAATGCCTGCGCTTCTGTGCGTCACCAGCCTATCTGCAGCGGCACGGTTTGCCCGGCTCGGCGGCCGAGCTGGCCGACCATGATGGGGTACTGTTCGGCCGTGCCGATGGGAGCATTGGGCCGTGGCAGGTCGCCGATGCCGGGCAGCGCATCGCACCGCTGCAGGCCCGAGCTCGGCTGGTGGTCGGTAGTGCCGAAGCACAGGTGGCGGCGGTCGAAGCCGGCTTCGGCATCGCCCAACTCGCCACCTGGCTGCTCGATGACGCACTGGCACGCGGCAGCCTGGTTTCGATCCTGCCGGAACTGGACTGCCGCGGCCTGCCGCTGCGATTGCTGTGGTCGCAAGGCCGACAATTGCTACCGCGCGTGGATGTGGCATTGGACCGGCTGGCGGCTGGGCTGCGGATCGATCCACCGCGGTGAACCACCTCCCGCGCGTGGTGTCGTGCCGTCGATGCAGGTGCGACTGCCTGCCGCATTGCCCGCGCCCTGGCCCTCGCCCACCATCCGCCCAGCTTCTCTGCTCAGGCGCGACATGAACGGATTCCCCTGGCTGCTGGTCGCGGCCACCGGCAGTGCCATCGCGGCCCTGCTGCACATCGGCTGCATCGCTTTCGGTGCCCCCTGGTATGAGCGCTTCGGTGCCGGTCGGCGCGTGGTCCAGCTGGCCGAGGCCGGGCATTGGTGGCCGCCACTGATGACAGCCGGCATCACCGCCGTACTGCTGGTCTGGGCACTGTATGCGCTGGCCGCAGCGAGGCATGCGCCGATGGCCGGCAGTCACCGGGTGCTGCCTGGCATCGCTGCCCTGTTACTGTTGCGTGCGGCGATGGGGTTCGTGCTGGCGCTGCTGCGCCCCGGCTACAACGGCGTGCGCTTCTGGGTGGCCAGTTCGCTGGCCTGCCTCGGCCTGGGGCTGGCGTTCGCGTTCGGCACCGCCCAAGCCTGGCAATCCCTGTAGGGCAGCGGTACACCCAGCCGCCCACCATCACCCGCCCTTGGGGGCGACGGAAGCAACCGTCAAGCATCTGCTGATACCCTTCTGGCATGAGGTCGGTCCGGATGGGCCTGAACAGGAAGACCGCCCCCCCAGCCGGGGCGCCGGCCGCGCCCTACAATGGGCGCATGCAGATCGGCCCGTACTCCATTGCCCCCAACGTCGTGCTTGCGCCCATGGCCGGCGTCACCGACAAGCCCTTCCGCCTGCTGTGCAAACGGCTGGGCGCGGGTCTGGCCGCCTCGGAAATGACCATCAGCGACCCGCGCTTCTGGAACACGCGCAAGTCGATCCACCGCATGGACCATGCCGGTGAACCCGCGCCGATCAGCGTGCAGATCGCCGGTACCGAGCCGCAGCAGCTGGCCGAGGCGGCGCGCTACAACGTCGACCATGGCGCGCAGATCATCGACATCAACATGGGCTGCCCGGCCAAGAAGGTGTGCAACGCATGGGCGGGCTCTGCGCTGATGCGCGATGAGCAGCTGGTCGCGCGCATCCTGGAAGCGGTGGTCAACGCGGTGGACGTGCCGGTGACGCTGAAGATCCGCACCGGCTGGGACTGCGACCATCGCAACGGCCCGCTCATCGCGCGTATCGCCGAAGACAGTGGCATCGCTGCCCTGGCCGTGCACGGCCGTACCCGCGACCAGCACTACACAGGCCAGGCCGAGTACGCCACGATCGGCGAGATCAAGGCCGCGTTGCGCATCCCCGTGATCGCCAACGGCGACATCGATTCGCCGCAGAAGGCCGCCTTCGTACTGCAGCAGACCGGCGTGGACGCGGTGATGATCGGCCGCTCCGCACAGGGCCGGCCGTGGATCTTCCGCGAGGTGGCGCATTACCTGGCCACCGGCGAGGAACTGCCGCCGCCGTCGCTGGCCGAAGTGCGCGACATCCTGCTCGGCCACCTGCACGCACTGCACGATTTCTATGGCGAACCGCAGGGCGTGCGCATCGCACGCAAGCACCTGGGCTGGTACGCCAAGGACCGGCCGGAGAATGCCGCGTTCCGCGCGGTGGTCAACCGTGCTGAAGATCCGGCCAGCCAGATCGCACTGACCACCGACTATTTCGACCGCCTGATCGCCGGGGAACCGGCGATGTCTTCTGCTGCCTGAGC
Organism: Stenotrophomonas sp. G106K1; assembly: GCF_037969685.1. Taxonomy (NCBI): domain Bacteria; kingdom Pseudomonadati; phylum Pseudomonadota; class Gammaproteobacteria; order Lysobacterales; family Lysobacteraceae; genus Stenotrophomonas; species Stenotrophomonas sp. G106K1. The sequence goes on from NZ_JBBPFR010000010.1 coordinate 73,883, forward strand.
CCGCCATCATGACCCCGCCGATTTCTTCCCCGACCTACCTGCACGGGTTCTCCGGCACCGAGCAGCAGCGCCTGATGACCCAGGCGCGCCTGCTGGAATCGAGCATCTTCGGCCAGATCGATTACAGCGGCGCAAAGCGCCTGCTGGAAGTCGGCAGCGGCGTGGGTGCACAGACCGAGATCCTGCTGCGCCGCTTTCCCGAGCTGCACGTGACCGGCGTGGACCTGAGCGAGACCCAACTGGAAACCGCACGCGAGAATCTGGCGCGTACGCCGTGGTGCAGCGACCGTTACACGCTGCAGCAGGCCGATGCCGGCGAACTGCCGTTCGAGGCGCGCACCTTCGATGCGGCCTTCCTGTGCTGGGTACTGGAACACGTGCCCTCGCCCGCGCGCGTGCTGAGTGAAGTACGCCGCGTACTCGCCCCGGGCTCGCCGGTGTACATCACCGAGGTGATGAATGCCTCGTTCCTGCTTGATCCGTATTCGCCGCACATCTGGCGCTACTGGATGGCCTTCAATGACTTCCAGTACGACCATGGCGGTGACCCGTTCGTCGGCGCCAAGCTGGGCAATCTGCTGCTGGCCGGCGGCTTCCGCGATGTGCACACCGAGATCAAGACCATCCACCTGGACAACCGCGAACCGGCACGTCGCAAGACGATGATCGCGTTCTGGGAACAGCTGCTGCTGTCAGCGGCTGACCAGCTGCTGCAGGCCGGCACGGTGGACGAAGAAACGGTGGAGGGCATGCGTCGCGAGTTCCGGCTGGTGCAGAACGATCCGAACGCGGTGTTCTTCTATTCGTTCGTGCAGGGCCGCGCAACGGTGTATTGAGCGGCCTGCGGTATGCGCCATCCACGCGTGGCGTGAATCTACTGCTCGGGTTCATGCCAGATGCGCTGCCACATCGCCGACAACCGGCGACCGGCATCGGCACGCGCGGCCGGGCTTCCGTAATCCACCCGCAGCTGCTCGGGCACGATCGCGCGCCACTGGCCGTCAACCTGCTCGGCCACCGCGAAGTTGAAGGTGTAGTCCGGCTCCAGGCCCATGCGCAGGTCGCTCAGCACCAGCCGACCTTCCACCACCTGTGCGCGCATGAAGCCACGGTTGAACCATTGCAGGCGCCATACTGCCGGAATTCCCGTCGCTTCGCGCAGTGCCTGCACGTTGGACGGATGCCCCTCGAAACGCATCGGCGCATGGTCGGCCACCAGCGAGCGGTCACCCACCACGTAGCCATTGGGAGTCATCGCCACCACCCGCCACAACAGGGTATTGAACGGCATCGGCACCGAGAACCGCGGCGCGTCACCCAGTCCCATCGCGGCCAGGCTCTGCTGCGCGGCACGGTCGACCCGTGCCTTGGCGATCAACCCCCAGCCCAGGTACGCACTGCTGAGCAGCAAGGCAACACCAAGCACCTTGCCCGCCCACGGCCGCGCCCGACCGAACCAGGCCAGCGCGCAGCCCAGCAGCAGCCACACCGTGTAGCCGGGATCGATGATGAAGACGCTCGAGCCCATCGCCGGATGCGGCTGCAACGGCCACCACAGCTGCGTGCCGTAGACGGTGAACGCATCCAGCACGGGATGGGTGACCAAGGCCAGCTGGATCGCCCAGAACCAACGCACCGGTGACTGCGCCACCCTGCCGTTGCCGAAGCGCTTGAACAACCACCAGATCAGCGCGGCTACCCACGGCAGCACCAGCAGCGAATGGCTGAAACTGCGGTGGTCGGTCATGTTCGCCACCGGGTCGGCGGCGGCAAAACCCAGCCACAGGGCGTCCAGGTCCGGCAGGGTACCGAGCGCGGCACCGGCCAGCAGGGCGGCACGGCGATGTCCGGGCGGGGCGATGGCGGCAGCGACGGCGCCGCCGAGAACGATCTGGGTCAATGAGTCCATCGGCCGATGCTAGCGGGTTGCGCGCGGTGTATGTAGCGCCGAGCCCATGCTCGGCTGCGCTTCGTTCGGCGCCACGACAGCCGAGCATGGGCTCGGCTCTACAGGGGGACCACCTTGCACGCCCGTCGAGCATGGCTCGACGCTGCAGGAGCGGTTTACGCCGCCTGCGACAACCGCGCCCCTGGCAGCTCGGCCAGTGTCTGCCCGTTGTGGTCCAGCAGCCGCAACGCGCCGTCGTGGTCCTCTGCCAACGCGGTCAGGCTCTCCACCCAGTCACCATCGTTGGCGTAGACCAGGCCATCGCGTTCGACCAGCGCGGCGCGGTGGATGTGTCCGCAGACGATGCCATCCAGGCCACGCCGGCGCACATCATCCAGACCCGCCTGCACGAAGCGCTCGATGTAGCGTTCGGCCGCACCGCTCTGGCGCTTCAGGAATTCGGACAACGACCAGTAGCGCATTCCGAGTCGACGCCGCACCGCATTCAACAGATGGTTGCCGGTGAGGATGCGGTAGTACAGCCAGTCACCAAACCGCTCCTGCAGGCCGCCGAAGTGGGTGACGCCGTCATAGTCGTCGCCATGCGCCACCAGCAGCCGGCGGCCATCGGCCGTGGTGTGGATCGCGCGGCGGCGCACCTGCATCGCCGGCAGCATCAGGCCGCACACCTGGCGCAGCGACGCGTCGTGGTTGCCGGGGATGTAGATGATCTCGGTACCGGCGCGCCGCAGCGCGTGCAGGGCCAGAATGACCTCGCTGTGCGACTGCCGCCAGTTGGCGCGCCGGTGTGCCATCCACCACAGGTCGATGATGTCGCCGACCAGATACAGGCGTTCGCAGCGCAGCGTGCCGAGAAAACGCGCAAGCTCGGTGGCATGGCAATGCCGCGACCCCAGATGCACATCGGAGACGAACACGGCGCGACGATGCGGTGCCAGGTTCGCCAGCGTGTTCATGCCGGCATCCCCGCATCGCGCAGGTAGCGTTTGCGCTTGTGTGGACGGATCGCGTGCAGGTCGACTTCGATCAGGCCGTCGATCGAGTCGCTGAAATCCGGGTCGACGCCGAACGCCAGGAACCGTGCACCGCCAGGTTCGCACAGGTCGGTGTACTGCCGGTACAAGGTGGGCACGCCGGTGCCGAGCGCGGCAAGGTTGGCTTTGAGCACGTCGAAGGCGGCTGCCGCATCCAGTTCGCCGAAGCACGGTGGCGCGGCGAAGTACTGGAACGGCCGGTTCGATTGCACCCGACCATCGGCCGCGCCGTAGTAACGCTGGTAGTACGCCACCAGCTGCTCGCGTGCGTCGCGCGGCAAGGCGGCGCTGATCGACACCGCACCGAACAGGTAGCGGATGCCGGGCTGGCACTGCAGATAGGCGCCGATGCCCTGCCACAGGTAATCCAGGCTGCGGCTGCCCCAGTAGTCGGGCACCACGAAGCTGCGGCCCAGTTCCAGGCCTTCGGCAATGCGTGGAATGGCATCGTCGGAATAGCGGAACAGCGAAGCGCTGTAGAGCCCGGCCAGGCCCCGGCGCGCCAACGCCTGCGCGCCACGCATGATCCTGTAGGCACCGGCGATGCGCTGGGCGGTGCCGTCCCAGATCACGATGTGCTGGTACTGCAGGTCGAAGTCGTCCAGGTCGCGACTGCGCCCCGTGCCCTCGCCCACCTGGCGGAAGGTCAGTTCGCGCAGCCGCCCCAGCTCGTGCAGCAACGGCGAATCAGCAGCGCAGCTGGCCAGCAGGATCTGTTTGCCATCGGCGGTCTGCCCCAGCACGGTGGCAGCGGCAATCCCAGCGGCGACCTGTGCAGGCGGCACCGGTGCGGCCAGCGGCTCGGGTCCTGCCGGGCAGCCTTCGGCGACCGGCGTAGTGCGCCCCAGGGCGTATACCGCGCGGCGCACCGCCAGCAGCTGCGCGCCGGGGTCACCCTGCCCCAGCTGCATCGGTTCGCCGATGCGCAGCCGCAGTGGCCGGCCACGGCGGGCGAACATCTCGCGTGCCAGCAGGGCCGTACCGGCCGGCTTGAACAGGGTCGACGCGCCGTAGAACAGCGCCGAGTTGCGCGCTTCCACCCGCACTGGCAGTACCGGTGCGGCGGCGGCACGGGCAAAGCGGACAAAACCCCGCTGCCAGCGACCATCGCGAATGCCGAGCAGCGACAACCGCGAGACCTCGCCGGCCGGGAACACGATCACGCACTGCTCGGCCGCCAGCGCCTGCTCCACCGCCTGCAGGCTGGTGCGCTGGACCTTGCCGCCGAGGATGCGCACCGGCAGCAGCAGGTCCTGCAACGGGCCGATCGCGCCCAGCAGATCGTTGGCCACGATGCGTACGTCGCGGCGGATGCGGCCGACCGCATCCAGCAGAGCCAAGGCATCCAGCGCGCCGGAGGGATGGTTGGCCACGATCAACAGGCGGCCGGTGGCCGGAATCCGCGCCAGCGCGGCGGTGTCCACGTGGTAGCGCCCCTCGATGAACTCCAGTCCGGCGGCGACGAAGTCGAAACCGCGCAGGTTTGCATTGCGGCGCAGGAACGCCTCGATCCGGTCCAGCCGCGACCAGCGTCCAACGCTGCGCAGCAGGGGCCGGGCCAGTTGGCCGCGACGGCCATGGAACCAGTCGGGATAGCGTTGCTGCAGACGCTGTTCGAGTTCCAGCATGGCGTGTCCACTCCTGCCCGGCGGCCGGGTTGGCCGAGAGCCTGCGCCCGGGACGCGGCAGCCAGATGGCGATTTGGCGGCAGAATGATGACGGCGCCTGCACCGGCCCATCCGGGCCCGGCGGGGGCGCGGCAATGGTCACGCCAGTGGAACACTGCCTGTGCACGATGCCCGCGCAATGCCCTCCAGGCCTTGCTCTGCCGGGCACAACACCTTAACCACCGGCAACCCATACGGGTTCACAATGCACAGGCGGCGCACCCCGTGTATCATTCGCGCCCATCTTTCCATCCGAATCAAAGGATATTAAGCCTGATGTCCAGCTACCTCTTCACCTCCGAGTCGGTCTCTGAAGGCCATCCGGACAAGGTTGCCGACCAGATCTCCGATGCGGTGCTGGACGCGATCCTGACCCAGGACCAGCGCGCCCGCGTGGCCTGCGAGACCATGGTCAAGACCGGCGTTGCCATCGTTGCCGGCGAAATCACCACCAGCGCCTGGATCGACCTGGAAGCGCTGACCCGCAAGGTCATCGTGGACATCGGCTATGACAGCTCCGAAGTCGGCTTCGACGGCGCCACCTGCGGCGTGCTGAACCTGATCGGCAAGCAGTCCCCGCACATCGCCCAGGGCGTTGACCGCAAGAAGCCGGAAGAAATGGGCGCTGGCGACCAGGGCCTGATGTTCGGCTATGCCACCAACGAAACCGACAGCTACATGCCGGCGGCGATCCACCTGTCGCACCGCCTGGTCGAGCAGCAGGCCAAGATCCGCAAGAAGCGCAACTCGCCGCTGTCCTGGCTGCGTCCGGACGCCAAGAGCCAAGTCACCCTGCGCTATGAAAACGGCGTGGTCTCGGCCATTGACGCGGTGGTCCTGTCGACCCAGCACGCCCCGGGCATCAAGCAGAAGGACCTCATCGAGGCCGTCCGCGAAGAGATCATCAAGCCGGTGCTGCCGGCCAAGTGGCTGCACAAGGGCACCAAGTTCCACATCAACCCGACCGGCAAGTTCGAGATCGGCGGCCCGGTGGGCGACTGCGGCCTGACCGGCCGCAAGATCATCGTCGACACCTACGGCGGCTGGGCCCGTCACGGTGGTGGCGCGTTCTCCGGCAAGGACCCGTCCAAGGTTGACCGTTCGGCCGCCTACGCTGCCCGCTACGTCGCCAAGAACGTGGTTGCCGCCGGCCTGGCCGACCGTTGCGAAGTGCAGGTCTCCTACGCCATCGGCGTGGCTGAGCCGACCTCGATCTCGGTCACCACCTTCGGCACCGGCAAGATCAGCGACGACAAGATCGAGAAGCTGATCCGCAAGCACTTCGACCTGCGTCCGTACGGCATCATCAAGATGCTGGACCTGATCCACCCGATGTACCAGCAGACCGCGGCCTACGGCCACTTCGGCCGCAAGCCGAAGGAGTTCAGTTACATCAACGGCGAAGGCGAGACCGTCAACGCCACGGCCTTCTCCTGGGAGAAGACCGATCGCGCCGCTGCCCTGCGCGCCGATGCGAAGCTGAAATAAGAAAAACGAAGGGCCGCGCAAGCGGCCCTTCTGCTTCCTGTAGAGCCGAGCCCATGCTCGGCTTTCTTTTTGTCTGCGCCAAGAGCAGCCGAGCATGGGCTCGGCTCTACACGAGCCACGCCACGCCGATACAATCGCCCCATGTCGACCGAACTCAAATCCCACCAGCTGTCCATGACCGTGCTGATGTCGCCGGAGATGGCCAATTTTTCCGGCAAGGTCCACGGTGGCGCGATCCTGCGCCTGCTCGACCAGGTGGCCTATGCCTGCGCCAGCCGCTATGCCGGCCGCTACGTGGTCACCCTGTCGGTGGACCAGGTGGTGTTCCGCCAGCCGATCGCGGTGGGCGAACTGGTTACCTTCCTGGCCTCGGTGAACTACACCGGCACCTCGTCGATGGAAATCGGCGTCAAGGTGGTGGCCGAGGACATCCTCAAGCGCAGCGTGCGCCACGCCAACAGCTGCTTCTTCACCATGGTGGCGGTGGACGAGGAAGGCCGGCCGACGCCGGTTCCGTCACTGCAGCCGGCCAATTCGGACGAGAAGCGCCGCCAGGCCGCAGCATTGATCCGCCGCCAGCTGCGCCAGGAAATGGAACAGCGGCATCTGGAACTGCTGGCGTCCAATCCGCCGTCACCAGAAGAATGAAGGCGTGCGGGGCAAGCCCTGCACCCACCGAAGCAGGGAGCGCCGGGCCATGCCCGGCGGATGCATTTCACCCGGTGTTCTGCACGCCCTGCGAAACACCATTCACGCAGGCCACCAGCGCGCGCAGCAGGTCGTCGTCCTCGCGCCCGCTTTCGCGCCAGCGCTGCAGCAGGTCCACCTGCAGCACGCTGATCGGGTCCACATAGGGATTGCGCAGGCGGATCGACAGCGCCAGCCGCGCGTCGTGGTCCAACAGGGTCTGCTGCCCCATCAGCGCCAGCAGCCAGTGCCGGGTCAGTTCAAGCTCGCGTTCAACCTGCGGGAAGAACGCATCGTGCAGCTCGCCTGACAGCCGCGAGAACTGTTCGGCGATGGTGATATCGCCCTTGGACAGCACCATCGCGATGTCATCCAGGAACGTGCGGAAGAACGGCCAGTCCCGCGCCATTTCACGCAGCGTGGCTTCATGGCCGGCGTCCACCGCCGCCTGCAGGCCGCTGCCGACGCCATACCAGCCCGGAATCACCGCCCGCGCCTGGCTCCAGGCAAACACCCACGGAATCGCACGCAGGTTGGTCAATGCCGCATCCTGGCCGAGCCGGCGCGAAGGCCGCGACCCCAGCGTCATCCGTTCGATCACATCGATCGGCGTAGCGGTGCGGAAGTAATCCATGAAACGCGGCTGGCCCACGAACGCCCGATAGACCTCGCTGCTGGAGCCGGCGATCACGTCCATCACCGGCCGCCACGCGTCCTCGCGCGGCTCGGCGGCGCGCGGGCGCAGGCTGGCGCGCAGTACCGCACCGGTGGCCTGCTCCAGCGAGCGCAGCGCCAGCGCGCGGATGCCGTACTTGCGGTGGATCACCTCCCCCTGTTCGGTCACCCGCAGGCGGCCATCGATGCTGCCGCGTGGCGAGGCATCGACCGCGTGCGTGGTCTTGCCGCCACCGCGGCTGATCGAGCCGCCGCGGCCATGGAAGAAGGTCAGGCGCAGGCCCGCTTCGGCGGCCACCTCCAGCAGTTCAACCTGCGCACGTTGCAGGCCCCAGCGCGAGGCGGCAATGCCGCCATCCTTGCTGCTGTCCGAATAACCGAGCATCACCATCTGCACGTCGTGGCGTGCATGCAGATGCGCGCGGTACACCGGATCGGCCAGCAGATCGCGCAGCGTCGCGGTGCCGCGCTTGAGGTCGTCTACGGTTTCGAACAGCGGCGCGATATCCAGCGGCACGCTGCCGGCGTCATCGACCAGTCCACCACGACGCGCCAGTGCCAGCACTGCCAGCACATCGCCACGGTCGTGCGCCATCGAGATGATGTAGCTGCCGAGCGCGTCGCCACCATGCCGCGCACGCGCATCGGCCAATGCAGCGAACACCGCATCCAAGCGCTGGTTGCCCTCATCATTGCCAACGGGCAAGGGTGTTTCACCACTGGCATGTGGCGCCAGCAGGCGTGCGCGTCCGGCTGCATCCAATGCGTCCCATGCCGCGTCGCCACCCAGCACGGCCGCCAGCGCGCGCGCATGCACGCTCGATTCCTGGCGCACATCCAGCCGCGCCAGATGGAAGCCGAAGGTCTTCACCCGCCACAGCAGGCGCTGCACGGCGAAGCCGCCGGCATGTTCGCCACGGTTCGCACGCAGGCTGTCGAGGATCAGCTGCAGGTCATCGATCAGCTCGTCCGGACCGGCATAGGCACCGTCGGCATCATCCAGCGTGGCCTGCAGGCGTGCGCGCATGCGGTCGTTGAGCAACCGATACGGCATGTCGGCATGGCGTGGCCGCGACTGCACCTGCGGCAGCAACTGCTGGTAATGCGCGACACGCGCCTGCAGTGCATCGCTCACCCCCACCCGTTCGGTGGATTGGCTGAGCAGGCTGGCCAGCTGCAGCAACTCCTTCTGATACTGGCCCAGCACGGCAACGCGTTGTGCATCCAGCGTGTTGCGGATGGTGTGCGCATCCACATTGGGATTGCCGTCCATGTCGCCGCCCACCCACGTGCCGAAACGCAGCAGGCGTGGCAACGGCAGCTCTTCGCCATAGGTATCGCGCAACGCCTGCTGCAGCGATTCGTACAGCACCGGAATCACCCGGTACAGCACCTGCACCAGATAGAAGCCGACGTGTTCGCGCTCGTCGTCCACGGTCGGACGCACCGGCGAGGAATCGGTGGTCTGCCACGAGGCGGTCAATGCCATGCGGAAGCGCGCGGCGTCTGCGGCGGCCTCACCCGGCGTGCGCTGACCGTCGAGGTTGTCGACCAGGCTGGCCACCATCAGCTGCTCTTTTTCCAGCAGCGCGCGGCGCACGGCCTCGGTCGGGTGCGCGGTGAATACCGGCTCGATATCGATGCGTGGCAGCCACTGCGCCAGTTCGTCCAGGCCGACGCCCTGTGACTTCAGGTGCTGCAGGGCGTCCTGCAGGCCATCGGGTTGCGGTGCAGCGGCAACGGCGCGCTGGTAATCGCGGCGTCGGCGGATGCGATGCACGCGCTCGGCGATGTTGACCACCTGGAAGTAGGTGCTGAACGCACGCACCATGGTCTCGGCCTGCTGCGGCGCACGCCCGGCCAGGCCATCGGCCAGCTCCGACAGCGGTGCCTGGTTCTCGCGACGGGCGATGGCACGCGTACGCACGTCCTCGACGTCGTCGAGGAAAGCGGCCGACACCTGCTCGACCAGCAGGTCGCCGACCAGTGCACCGAGACGGCGCACATCGTCACGCAGGGGAAGATCGGGGGAAGCGAACTCGATACTGCTGCGGTACTCGTTCATCGGCGACGCACAGGCCTCGGTCAACGTATCCAGACCCCAAGCCTAAACCAGATTACGCACGATGCTGCGATGCGGAAATGGTTTCATCTGCACGTATCCGCAGCAGAAGCAGCCGAGCGTGGGCTCGGCTCTACAGACGTCATCACGCGCCATACCGTGTAGCGCCCGAGCCCATGCTCGGGCGGCGGCGCAGCCGCACAGGCGGCCCCCGTTGTGGGGGCCGCCCTCATGCGGGTCAGCGCTTCTTCCTGGCGTTGCCCTGCTGCACCGGGCCCAGGGTCTGCTCCAGCCAGCGCTCGCTTTCGGCCAGCATGGTCATGATCGATTCGCGTGCACGGTAGGCATGCGATTCGTTCGGCAGCATCACCAGGCGGGCAGTGCCGCCCAAGCCCTTCACCGCAGCGAACATGCGCTCGCTCTGCAGCGGGAAGGTGCCCGAATTGTTGTCGTCCACGCCATGGATGAAGAGGATCGGATCCTTGATCCGGTCGGCGTAATTGAACGGCGCCATCTTCTGGTACACGTCCTGCGCCTGCCAGTAGTTGCGCTCTTCGGCCTGGAAACCAAACGGGGTCAGCGTGCGGTTGTAGGCACCGCTGCGGGCGATGCCGGCCTTGAACAGGCGGGTATGCGCAAGCAGGTTGGCGGTCATGAACGCACCGTAGGAATGGCCACCGATGGCGATGTGATCGCGATCGGTCACGCCACGACGCACCACCTCGTCCACTGCGGCCTGCGCATTGGCCACCAGCTGTTCGATGTAGGTGTCGTTGGGTTCCTTGTCGCCTTCACCGATGATCGGCATCGACGGGCTGGCCAGTACCACATAGCCCTTGGCCAGGAACGCCTGCGGGCCCCAGTAGCTGATCGCGTTGAAGCGGTACGGCGAATCGGTCACCTGGCTGGCGGCCGCCGCGCTCTTGAACTCACCCGGGTAGGCCCACATCAGCAGCGGCCGCGGACCATCGCGCTTGGGGTCATAGCCCGGCGGCAGCAGCAGGGTCGCGGTCAGGTCCACGCCGTCCTTGCGCTTGTAGCGGATCTGCTCCTTCTGCACGCCCTTCAACTGCGGCAGCGGATGGGCGAAGTGGGTCAGCGCACGCGGTGGAGCGTTGGTGTCGGCCAGCGACTGCACGTAGAAGTTGGTCGGCTCGTCCGGGCTCTCGCGGCTGATCAGCAGCGAACTGGCCTGCGCATCCAGCAACGTCACCGGCGCGGCATAGGCCGGTGCCTGCGAATGGAACAGGCGGGTCGCCTTGCCGCTGGCCACGTCGAAACGATCGACGAACGGACGGTCGCCCTCCGGCGATGCACCGGCTCCGGCCAGGTACAGGCTGCCACCATCGGCGGTGGTCTGCAGAAGCGAGCGGCCGCGGTCATCGCTGGCCATCAGCGGACGCCCCGGATCGGCATAGCGGTCCTGCGCATCGCGGTCCCACAGCAGCCTGGCATCGGCGCTGGCGTTGTCCGGTGCGATCAGCCAGGTCTTGCTGCGGCGGGTCTTCCACCACGATTCGTTGAGCAGGGCCAGGTCGCCACGGCCCCAGCTGATGCCGGCGTAACGGCTGCCGAGCTGGGCCAGGGTCACCGGCGGCGTGTCGAACGGTGCGGCCTGCATGAACACCGCATCGCGTACCTTGGCCTCCTTGTTCGGGTCACCGCCATCCTGCGCTTCGGCCCACACCAGGGTGGCATCGGCATCGCCGCGCCAGCTGATGTCACGCACGCCGGTCACTTCGGCATCGTTACCGGTCGGCAGGCCTTCCACCAGCGGACGCACCGCCACGGTATGCACCAGCTTGCCGGTGCTGCGGTCGAGCACTTCGATGCGGCGCGGGAAACTGCTTACCGGCACCACGTAGGAGTACGGGCGCTGCACCGGCTGGCTGAGCACGAAGCGGCCATCGGGCGACACCGCAAAGCCCATGAAGATGCCGGCCGCACCGATGGCACGGCTCTGCCCGTCCAGGCTGACCTCCACCGGCTGAGTGGTGGCGTAGTAATCGAACTGGCGCGCGTCGGCCTCGTTCTTCAGCAGATCCTGGTAGGTGCGGATGGACACCACGCCCCCGCCCTGGCTGGTCTGCTGCACGGCCGGGCCGGTCGGAATGCCATCCGCGGCCGGTGCGGCGCCCAGGTTGGCCGGGCGGGTGAACACCAGCAACCCACGGCTGTCCGGCAACCACTGGTAGCCACTGCCAAGGACGGTGTTCAGGCCGGCGAGCAGACGACGGGCGCTGCCGCCGGCCACGTCCACCAGCCACAGTTCATTGGCGCCGGTAGCGGCATCGACCTGGTTGAAGGCCAGCCACTTCTGGTCCGGCGACCACGTCAGGCTGGCAATCGACAACGAGGCCGGCAACCCGCTGATCTGCCGCTCCTTGCCGTCCGCCACGTTCATCAGCCACAGCTTCTGGCCGAAGCTGAAGCGGCTGTCGGAGAAGGTGCGCGGATTGATGCGCAGGCCGGCCAGCTTCAGCTCGGGCTGCGCCACCACCTGGATCGACGGCAGCGACGGCATCTGCATCAGTGCGGCCACGTCGCGGCGTGGCGACAGGTACAGTGACGGTGCCCGCGGCGCGTCGACCACCGCCTGCAGTGCGGCAGAGGGCAGCTCGTAACCGGTCACGCCCTGCGCTTGGGTCTGTGCCGCCTGCGGGGCCGCAGCCCAGGCCTGCGGGACCACCGCCAGCAGGGCCATCGACAGGACCAGGCCAGTCAAGCGCCGGTTGCGGCGTGCGTGCATGCTCATCATTGTTCCACCTGTTCGCTGCGTGAACCCCCGACCTTAACAGGCCATGCACATCCGCCCATCTGCCGATGGTTGGGTCATCGCTGTGTCACAGCGGAGCCGCGATATAATGGGCATCCTCCCCTGCCGAGGGGCGCTGCGACCGGATCCCCTGAGACCGGCCAGGCTCGGCCAGGTGGCTTTGCAACAACGGCGCCCGGCCAGATGCGAGCATCCGCTCGCCCACAACCGGAGCTACTGCATGAATGCTGTTGCCAAGACCTTCTCCACCGAAGGCGATTACAAGATCCGCGACATCACCCTGGCCGACTGGGGCCGCAAGGAACTGGACATCGCCGAGCACGAAATGCCGGGCCTGATGTCGATCCGCCGCAAGTACCAGGCCGAGCTGCCGCTGAAGGGCGTGCGCGTGACCGGCTCGCTGCACATGACCATCCAGACCGCCGTGCTGATCGAGACCCTGAAGGACATCGGCGCCGACGTGCGCTGGGCCTCGTGCAACATCTTCTCGACCCAGGACCACGCCGCTGCGGCGATCGCCGCCACCGGCACCCCCGTGTTCGCCTGGAAGGGCGAGTCGCTGGAAGAGTACTGGGACTGCACCCTGGACGCGCTGACCTTCACCCTGGCCGACGGCACCCTGACCGGCCCGGAACTGGTGGTCGACGACGGCGGTGACGTGACCCTGCTGATCCACAAGGGGTACGAACTGGAAAACGGCAGCACCTGGGTCGACGAAAAGGCCGCCTCGCACGAAGAGCAGGTCATCAAGAACCTGCTCAAGCGCGTGGCCAAGGAGCGCCCGGGTTACTGGGGCCGCGTGGTCAAGGACTGGAAGGGCGTTTCGGAAGAAACCACCACCGGCGTGCACCGCCTGTACCAGCTGGCACAGGCCGGCACCCTGCTGATCCCGGCGATCAACGTCAACGACTCGGTCACCAAGAGCAAGTTCGACAACCTGTACGGCTGCCGCGAGTCGCTGGCCGATGGCCTCAAGCGCGCGATGGACGTCATGCTGGCCGGCAAGGTCGCCGTGGTCTGCGGCTACGGTGACGTGGGCAAGGGTTGCGCCGCCTCGCTGCGTGCCTACGGTGCGCGCGTCGTGGTCACCGAGATCGACCCGATCTGCGCCCTGCAGGCGGCGATGGAAGGCTTCGAGGTCAACACCATCGAATCGACCCTGGGCCGTGCCGATCTGTACGTCACCACCACCGGCAACAAGGACATCATCCGCATCGAGCACCTGAGCGCGATGAAGGACCAGGCCATCGTCTGCAACATCGGCCATTTCGACAACGAGATCCAGGTCGATGCGCTGGTCGCCTTCCCGGGCGTGAAGCACGTCAACATCAAGCCGCAGGTGGACAAGTACATCTTCCCGAACGGCAACGCGATCTTCCTGCTGGCTGAAGGCCGCCTGGTGAACCTGGGCTGCGCCACCGGCCACCCGAGCTTCGTGATGTCCAACTCGTTCGCCAACCAGACCCTGGCCCAGATCGACCTGTGGGCCAACAAGGGCAGCTACGAGAACAAGGTGTACCTGCTGCCGAAGAAGCTGGACGAAGAAGTGGCCCGCCTGCACCTGGAGAAGATCGGCGTGAAGCTGACCACCCTGAGCCAGGAACAGGCCGACTACATCGGCGTGCCGGTGGAAGGCCCGTTCAAGCCGGATCATTACCGCTACTGATGCCGTGCGCGGGGTCGGATCCCTTTCCGCAGGAAAGGGCTCTGACCCCCAGCAACGGATGCACACGGACGGGCGCCTTCGGGCGCCCGTTCTGCATTCCGGCGCCCGCCAGTCCGATCCGCGCGCGCTGTCACAGAGTCCTACGACGTCGCTTGCTACGCTCTGTTCCCCCGACGGCCCCCGCCTCGGGGTGTTGCAATGCCCAGCCCGCCACGCGCGGCCGCCACGGCCCCCCAGTTCCATGGTTCGCCCCATGCCTGCCGCCCGCAGGCCATGCGCCAGGACGCAGACATCAAAGGATAGACATGCAGCGCAGCAGTGAACGTATGACCCGCGCCATCAAGCCCCTCATGACCCTGTGCTGGGTGGCCCTGCTGGCCGCCTGCACCCCGCCGTCCGGCGATGCCCAGGCCACGACGCCTGCAGCAGCCAGCGGACAGGCCAACACCGACGGCAAGGCAGTCAGCGCCGCGGCAGCGGCCGCCGGCAGCAGCACCGCCTGCGCCGATTCGGCATCGCCGGTGCAGACCCTGATCTGCAACGACCCCGCCCTCTTGAAGCAGGAAGGCGAGCTGGCCAAGGCCGAAGCCGCCGCAAGCCAAACCCTCGATGCCGCCGGCAAGGCCAAGCTGCAGGCCGAGCAACAGCGCTGGATCCAGCACACGCGCGATCTGTGCAGCGACGCGCACTGCCTGCAACAGGTAGTTGCCGACCGCCTCAAGGTGCTGTCGGCCACGCGCGACGGCCTGGTCGACCAGGACGCCTGCGAAGTGCCCGACGGCCAGCAGCAGTGCGTGGACATGCTGGTACTGCGCGACCCCAACAGCCAGCTGGCGACCTTCAACACGCTGCTGGGTGAAAACGGCCAGGAAGGCCGCCTGCTGGGCTGCACAGCGGCTACCAATATCGGTGGCGGACACAACGCCCAGCTTGCGGCCAACTGCACCCAGGAAACAGCCAGCGGCAAGCGCAACGTACAGCTGTGCAGCAACCAGATGGTCGGCCAGTTCGCCATCGAACCGGCGCCCGCCGCCTACGGCACCGAGGCCACCCGCCAGCTGCTCGGCTTCACCCAGCAGCACTGCGCCGGCTGACATCCGCTGGGCGGCCCGCACCTTTTCCCTCATTGAAGGACGATGACCATGGCAACGGATTCCACCCTCACCCGCGAGCAGCTGTCCACCCTGTTCCTCAACACCGAGCTGGGCGGCAACACCCGCCATCTGGACCATTTCTCATACGCCAAGGAGGGCACCAGCGCCTACTCGTTCGGCCTGGTGCAGTTCGACGTCGGCGGCAACCCCCAGGCCAGGCGCTTCCTGCGCGACAACGGCTTCACCAACGGTGACATCGAACTGCTGTCCCAGCACGGGGGGCTGAGCACACAGCAGCTGGCCGCGCTCGACGCCAAGCTGCAGGCCATTCCGCAGGCCAACATCGACCAGCTCACCAACGCCAAGCTGGACAGCGCCATCGAGCGCGTCGACGAGGCCATCGCCAAGGTGCGGGCGACCAACCCGGCCGCAGCCGATGCCATCGTGGCAAACCCGGAACTGCAGCTGGCCATGGCCGACTATGACAACCAGTTCGGCAGCATGGGCCCGCAGTTCATCAGCTATCTGGCCGGCAATGCGGAGAAGCTGCAGGGCGGTACCGTCCAGGCCGGCGATCCACCAAGCCGGGCCGACGTACAGACCTTCGTCGATGCAACCAAGTACGGCATCCAGTCACCTGCGGCCGTGACCAGCCGCGATCAACGCTTCGACACGGCCATGACCCAGCTGGGCATTACCCAAACCCATGCACCCTCACACGGCTCGCCCGCCACGCCCGGTGCGCAGGCTGGTAGTGGCGTGCTGGTAAACGGCGCAAAGGGTGATGAGGTGCAGGCCATGCAGCAGAAGCTGGCCGACCTCGGCTACACGGGCAAGGACGGTGCACCGCTGGTGGCCGACGGTCACTTTGGCCCGGGCACGCTGCAGGCAGTCCAGCAATTCCAGCGCGATCACCATCTGACGGTGGACGGCAAAGCCGGCAACGGCACCCTGGGTGCGCTGGACGCGGCAAGCCTGCAGCGCCAGCAGCAGGCCGAACCTGCGGCGCCCGCAGCAGCACCGAGCATGGCCACGCCCGGGCACGCCGACAATCCGCGTTATCAGCAGGTCGTGGAGAAACTGGAAGCGCTTGAACAGCAGCGCAGCCAGGGCGGGCTTTCGCCGCTGTTCCATGACCGCGGCCAGCTGGAGAATGCCGCTGGACAGGTCGCCTACGAGTCCAAGGTCGTCGGCATGTCACAGGTGGACACCGTGGTGGCGCGCCCGGATGGCCAGGGTGTGTTCGCGGTACAGGGCCAGCTGGGTGATCCTGCAGCGCACCGCACCTACATCGACCTTGCGCAGGCGGTCGGCCAGGACCTGCCGTCCAGCACACGCCAGAGCGAAGCGTTGAACGTCGAACAGACACAACGGCAGGCGCAGGAACAGGCACAGGCGCAGCAGCCGCTGTCGCGCTGATCTGCGATGGATCGGGTGGATCCACGCATGGCGTGGATCCATCTACCGAAGGGCATCGTGGAAGTGATGAGCTTCCCGCCCCGGGATGCTGGAAAGCCGGTTCGCATCACCAGCTGATGCAGCAGTAGCCTCGGTCAAGTCAGCAGGGGAAGGCCGCGCTACGATTCCCCCATGACCCCGGCCATCAACCTGCTCAAGCGCGAGAAGATCGCCCATACCGTGCACAGCTACGTGCACGACGCCCATGCCGAATCCTACGGCGGCGAAGCCGTCGAAAAGCTGGGGCTGGACCCGGCACAGGTATTCAAGACACTGCTGGCCAGCACTGAAACCCACGAACTGCTGGTAGCGATCGTGCCGGTGGCCGGCCAGCTCGACCTGAAGGCACTGGCCGAAGCCGCCGGCTGCAAGAAATGCGAGATGGCCGCCGTCGATGCCGCGCAGCGCGCAACCGGCTATCTGGTCGGCGGCATCAGTCCGCTGGGGCAGAAGAAGCGCCTGCGCAGCTTCCTTGATGCCAGCGCGCAGACGCTGCCGCAGTTGCATGTCAGCGCGGGGCGGCGTGGACTGGAAGTGGAGCTGGCACCCGCCGACCTGCTGCGCCTGACCGGCGGCCATTACGCCGCGATCGGCAGGCCCCATTGATGCGCTGGCCATGGTCCGCATCGCCGCCACCGCGGCTGGATGATCCACAGGCCGACGTGCTGCTGCAGGATCTGCTGTCGCGCGATGCCAGCCGTGTCCACACGGCGAGCAGCCAGCTGGCGCGGTTGTTCAGTGCCACTACGCTTGACGCACTGGCGCCACATGCCGAACGCATCGAACACGCCTGCAATGGTGTGCAGCTGGGCGGGGCGCTGGTCAGCAACGATGTGCACCTGAAAGCCGCACTACACCGCCTGCACTATTGGCGCGAACGCAGCGGCTGTTTGTGCGCGCTGTATCCGGACTATCTGTTCTTCAACCCACGCCGGCTGATCGAACAGGGGCATGTGCGGCTGCTGGAACAGGGCGTGGCCGAGGATGGCTGGGGCGACCGGCATCGGGTGGCCTGCACACATTGCAGCCAGCAATGGGACGCCACTGACCGCGAGTACCACTACCCGTGGTGGGAGTGGATCGTTGTGACCGATGATTGAAGCCACGCATGGCGTGGCGCTACTGCGGTAGTGCGCAGATCAATACCCTGCGTGGGCGGCATGGCCGCTACTCCACCAGTTCATAGCGCATCGGCACGCGCGCGATGCTCAACTCGGGCACCGTGCTCTTCGTATCCGTGCGGATGAAACGCCAGCCGCGCAACTCGTCCACCGCCGCCTCATCCAGCAGCGCATGGCCGCTGGACCGCTCGACAACGACAGCGGCAACCGTCCCTTGGCTGCATCGACAGCGCGGTCACCCCCGCATCGCGCAACCCGGAAACGGCCGCCAGTGGCGAACATGCTGTCTCAGCGCCCGGCGTTGCCGCCAGCACCACGGCAGCCGGCAGCATGCCTGCCAGCAGCAGCAGTGGAATAATCCTTGCCCCGATACCCATGCCCCGCCCTCCGTGCGTTTGCCTGCCCGATCATAGGGCAGTAGGGCAGTCGCGCATGGCATGGCGCCACGGGCTCTTGTGCATTCACGGCCGCCAATTGGCATTGCTCTCCCAGAACGCCACCGCACGCTGGTACGCCTCGCGATCCAAGGGCACGCCCGAACCGCCCTCCTCCACACCCAGCGCATTGCGCATCATGGTGATCGGTGCCATCGGCACTTCTTCCGGTTCGGCGGTGTAGATGCAGCCGACGATGCCCCAGTCCGCATCAATCGGCGAGCCCTCCCTGGCCAACTGCTCGGCGCTGTACAGGATCACCACCAGGTAGTTCGCACGCGGCGATTCCACGCCCTCGAACCAGCGCACCAGCACCGGCAGTTCCTCACGGTTGCGTGCTTCGTAGCCACTGCGCAGCTGGTGCCGGTTGGCGTCGGTGATCGGCACCGTCAGGCAGCGCGTGCTGGTCCAGTTCTCGTACACGAACAGTTTGCAGAACGGTGCATAGCCATCGAGCACCTTCAGCGGCGGATGCGCGTTGAGGTGCGCCTCGAACTGCTCGGCGCTGCAGTCCTGGATGGTGTTGCCGCGCGGCACGCGCGGGAACAGGCGGGGGCGGGCGAAATCGGTGAGGACGATGGACATGGCGATGTGATGCGGAAACAGGGGCTCAGGTTAACCGCCGGCGTGCTTGAAGTCTGCTTCACATCTACCGCGCAGACTGCGCCGCACACCCAAGGAGAGACGAGCATGTTCCGATTCCACCCGAGCCACCTGCTGGCGCTGGTCCTGCTGCCGTTGGCCGCTGTTGCGGCCCCGGCTCTCCCAGAGCCGCCGCGCGTGCTGCTGGTGGTCAGCAGCGAGGGCCGCGACCAGGGCAAGAGCCGCCCCGGTTTCGAGATGGACGAGTTCGCCCAAGCCTGGTTGATCCTCAAGCGCAACGGCTTTGCCATCGATGTGGCAAGCCCCCGCGGCGGTGCCGTGGAAGCAGACAAGTACAACCCCGCCGAAGCATTCAATGCCGCGCTGCTTGCCGATCAGCAGGCCGTTGCCAAGCTGGCTGCCACGCTTCCCACAGAACAGCTTCGTGCCACCGATTACCAGGGCGTGCTGGTGATCGGCGGCAAAGGCGCGATGTTCGACCTGCCCGGCGACACCGCCCTGCAGCAGACCATCGCCAGCATCTGGGAACAGGGCGGCGTCGTTGCCGCCGTCTGCCACGGCCCCGCCGCATTGGCGGAGGTACGCCTGGGCAATGGACGCCCGCTTGTGCAGGGCCGGGCGATGACCGGTTTCACCGAGGAAGAGGAAGCCCAGTTCGGCAAACGCTGGGCGAAGGAATTCAGCTTCCAGCTGGAGCCGCGCATGCGCGAACTGGGGGCGCACTGGCAGGAGGCACCGCTGATGATGCCGAAGGTGGTGGTCGATGGCCGGCTGCTGACCGGGCAGAACCCGTTCTCGACCGCGGCCCTCGCCGATGCCTTCGTGCGTGCCAGCGGTCGCACTCCTGCAACGCGCGAGCCCTGGCGTGACGAACGCAGCATGGCCCTTGTCGAGCAGCACCTGCAGCGACGCGATGACAGCGCAGCGCGGCAGCTGGCAGAGCGCAGCAACGATTTCCATGTGGAGCTGATCGGCATGCTGGGGTACGTGCAGCTGCAGGGCGCAGCCGATGGCACTCAGGTCTCCGATGCACTGGCCATCATGCAGCTGGCCCGCCCGCACATGCAGGAACCGCGACTGGACGTGGCCATCGCCGATGCGCACTGGCGCCTTGGCAGGACGGCCCAGGCACGCGAGCAGTTGCTGGCACTGCTGGAAAAGCAGCCGCAGCTGGACGAAGCTAAGGCTCTCCTGGCCCGCATGCAGCCCTGACCATGGAAGCCGAGCGCCTGCGCCTGCTGTTGATCGAAGACAACCTGCCGCTGGCCTCGGCCATCGTCGACCTGCTGCAGGCCCAGGGCCATCAGGTCGACTTCGCCGCCGACGGCCAGATCGGCCTGCGGCTGGCACTGGCAACACCACCGGACGTGCTGCTGCTCGATGTGGGACTGCCAGGCATCGACGGCATCACCTTGTGCCGGCGGTTGCGTGAATGCAGCGACCGTCATGTGCCGGTGTTGATGCTGACCGCACGCGATGCGATCGACGACAAGCTGCAGGGGTTCGCTGCCGGCGTGGACGACTACCTGGTCAAGCCGTTCGACGACGCAGAGCTGCTGGCCCGTTGCCTTGCCCTCGCCCGGCGCCACCGCGTGGGCCAACCGAACCTGCTGCACATCGGTGCATTGAGCATCGACCGGCGCAGTGGCCAGGCCTGGCGCGCGGGCACGGCGCTGGAGCTGCAGCAGGTTCCACAGCGCATCCTGCTGGCGCTGGCCGAAGCCTGGCCGCGCACCGTCACCCGCAGTGAACTGGTGCAGCGCCTGTGGGGAGATGAAGCGCCCCCCTCCGATCCGCTGCGCTCGCATCTGTACCTGCTGCGCCAGGTACTGGACCGGCCATTCGACGGTGAGATGCTGCGCACCGTGCACGGCGTCGGCTTCCGGCTGGAGGCCTCGCCATGAAGCGGCGGCCGATCCAGCGCCTGCGCCGCCGCCTGGTCGTCGCGTTTACCTCCTTCACCCTGCTCATTGCTACGGTGTTCGGGCTGTATTCGCTGGTCTTCATGTACGCCGTGGAAGACAGCGTTTTCAATGCACAGCTGACCCGTGAAGCAAAGGCGCAGCTCGCCGTCCATGCGGCTACGGGTCGGTGGCGCGAGCCAGGCGATGCGGCCATCCGCCTGTATCAGGACACGACCGCGTTTCCAAGCGATCTGCAGACCACATTCACCCAGGAGCCGTGGCGTTCTGAATTCAGCGGCAACCAGGGCCGGCACTACCACGTGCGGCGCATGGATCCGCCACCGCCGTCACGGCCTGCCTGGCTGATCGCCGAGGTCAGCTCTCAACTGGCAGTACGCCCGATCCGCGATGGCGTGGTGGCCCTGCTGGCCGGTACCGCGCTGGTGATGGTGCTGCTGGCGATCCTGCTGGGCGTGTGGCTTGCGCGCCGTGGCACGCGCCCTCTGTACTCGCTCGTGGCGCACGTGGAGGCGTTGCCACTGCTGCCGCAGACAGACACCGCCCTGGCTGCTCACTTCGACGATGACGAGATCGGCGTGCTGGCGCGTGCCGTGGACCGGCTGTCCGCACGGGTGGCCGCCTTTGTTGCCCGCGAACACGCCTTCACCCGCGATGCCAGCCACGAACTGCGCACACCGTTGGCGGTGATTTCCAGCGCTGCTGGCCAGTTGCTGCACGAACCCGGGCTGTCCGAGCGCGGGCAGCAGCACCTGCAGCATATCCGCTTGTCAGCGCTGCAACTGCAGCAAGCGGTGGCGGCACTGCTGGCCCTGGCCCGCGAGGACGAGGCGCCACCCGCCGCGCAGGTGCGTCTGATACCGCTGCTGGAGCGGGTAATCGTTGAACAGGCTCCTCTGCTCGGCGCACGGCCAGTGGAGGTACAGATGACATTGACCGACGATGCGGCGCTCTGCGCGCCGGAGCCGGCGCTGCGCGTGGTGCTGGCCAACCTGATCGGCAATGCCTTCGCCCATACACCGCTGGGACATGTGCGCATCAGCATGGAAGCAGGCGAACTGTCGGTGTACAACAGCACTGGCAGCGACGCATCCCTTGGCCACTGGCCCGATCCACGCCCTTTTGAAAAAGGCCAGGACAGCCTTGGTAGCGGTCTCGGCCTGGAGATCATGCGTCGTCTGTGCGATCACCATGGCCTGCAACTGCGGATCGAACGACACGCCCTTGGCGTGCGGGCGATCCTGCGCGGCCGATCTCACGCAACAATTGTACATCCATCTTGATGGAGCGATATACTGACCCACACCCGTCGCCGCCGCCCGCGCCATGACCGCCATCAGCTTCGAGTTCTATCCGCCCAAGACCGACGAACAGCGCACCCAGCTGGACCGTGCCGCGGCCAAGCTGAAGGCGTATGCCCCCGAGTACGTGTCCTGTACCTTCGGCGCCGGTGGCTCGACCCTCAGCTACACCTCCGAGACCGTGCGCCATCTCAACCAGCATCACGGCTTCGAAGCGGCCCCGCATCTGTCCTGCGTGGGCGGCACCCGCCAGGAGATCCGCGAGCTGCTCAAGCTGTACCGCGCCATCGGCTGCCGGCGGCTGGTCGCACTGCGCGGCGACCTGCCGTCGGGCATGGGCTTCCCCGGCGACATGCGCTACGCCTCCGAACTGATCGCCTTCATCCGCGCCGAACACGGCGATGCCTTCCGCATCGAAGTGGGCGCGTATCCGGAAACGCACCCGCAGGCACAGGACGCACTGCTCGACCTGAAGCACTTCAAGGCCAAGATCGACGCCGGTGCCGATGCGGCCATCACCCAGTACTTCTTCAACCCCGATGCCTACTTCCACTTCGTCGACGAAGTGCAGCGGCTCGGCGTGCAGGTGCCGATCACCCCGGGCATCATGCCGATCTCCAACTTCAGCCAGCTGCGCCGTTTCTCCGAACAGTGCGGTGCGGAAATCCCCCGCTGGATCAGCCGCAAGATGCAGGCCTACGGTGACGACGCCGAATCGGTGCGTGCGTTCGGTGCCGAAGTGGTGGCCAAGCTGTGCCAGCGCCTGGTTGAAGGCGGCGCACCGGGCCTGCACTTCTACACGTTGAACCTGGCCAAGCCGACGGTCTCGGTACTGACGCTGCTGCGCGGCTGAAAAGTACGCTGCGTTGTCGCAATCGGCGCTACGCTGCGTCGATGAAGGTCGCCCTGTCCCTGTTGCTGCTGCTGCTGCCCGGCGTCTGCGCCATCGCGCAGGCGCAGTCCACGCGCTTGAACCGCTGCACCGATCCGCAGGGGCAAAGTGTCTACACCGACCGCCCCTGCGACAGCCTGGGTGCGCAGTCCCGGCGGCCACCGCCGGCGCCTTCCGGCAATACCCTGCAGCGCGACAGCCTCGGCAGCAGCTGCCCACGCCGTTTGAGCGAACTGGTGCAGGCCTTGCACACGGCGGCCGCCGTCGGTGATGTGAACCGGCTCTCTTCGCTGTACCTGTGGGGCGCGGTGTCCGATGCGGGCGCTCAGCGGATTCTTGGCCAGCTGGAATCGGTGGTGCGGCGGCCGCTGGTGGACGTGGTGCCGGTGTATCCGCGGCAGGATCTGGACGAGGGCCAGGACATCGCCGCACAGGATTCGCAGACGGAGCCGCTACCGACTGCGCGGCGACATCCGATCGGGCTCCGGTTGGAGCAGACCTTGCCGGGCAGCGCCACGCGCGCGGCGACCGTGCTTGGGCTGCGGCGGCAATATGGGTGCTTCTGGATTACGTTGTGAGTGGGTCGGGCTGAGCGTCATCCACGCATGGCGTGGATCTACTGGTCCGTGCGTGGCATGGGTCTGCTCATCCACGCATGGCGTGGATCTACTGCCTGCGGTGAGGGGTCGGTTCCCTTTCCAGCGGAAAGGGATCCGACCCCGGATTCGAGCGAGGAGGTCAGAGCCCCTGTATGGCGCTACACCGGCCACAGTCCGCGGATGGCGGCGATGCCCTGCCCGCCGTGACGGCGGGCCTCGATCACGTGCTGCGGTGTCATGCCGCCAAGCGCGTAGATCGGCAGCGAGACCTGCGCGCGCATCGCGGCGAAGGCTTCCCACCCCAACGGCACTGCATCGGGATGGCTCGCAGTAGCCTGCACCGGCCCCAGCACCGCGAAATCGCAGCCGAGCCGCTGTGCCGCCAACAGCTGTTCAAGATCGTGGCAGGAGGCGGCCACCAGTTGCCCGGCCGGCAGCGGCCGTTCATGCAGTGACTGCAGCTGCTCGCTGCCCAGGTGCACGCCGACGCCGAGGGTGCGTGCCAGCTCGATATCGCGGTTGAGCAGCCACTGCACGCCGCGCCGATGCGTGCGCACAGCCTGCTCGATCATGCCCTGCCGCTGCGGATGCTCGGCGGGCAGGCGCAGCTGGATGCGTTGCTGCCCCGAAGCGACCGCCTGCTGCAGCTGGCCGTGCCAACGCTGCAGGCCACCCTCATCCGCCTCTGGTGCGGGGGTGATCAGGTAGCAGTCTGGCTGGCGCAGTACGGCTACCACCGGCAGGTCAGCCGGCGGCATGGAATAGCGGACCAGCTTGTCCGGCGCCACCCAGGTGATGGCCTGGCCCTCGCGTCCGCGCGGGGCGCCCTTCCAGCTGCGCACGTGCCGCACTTCCAGGGTCAGGTCCTTGTCGGGGTAGCGCTGCGGCACGTCCATGATCCAGTCGCCCACCTCGGCCTCGATGCCCAGCTCCTCGTGCAGCTCGCGCACCAACGCCTGTTCGGAGGTCTCGCCGGGCTCGCGCTTGCCGCCCGGGAATTCCCAGAGGCCGGCCATGTCGCGGCTTTCGGTGCGGCGGTTGAGCAGGATGCGGCCGCGGGCGTCGGTGATGACGGCGGCTACGACGTGGATCGATCGTTTCGGGGAAGGCATGGGGGGAGCATGCCGAAAACCGGGGCACCGGCGCAATCGCGGAGCACTTCATTGCCCATAACAGGAAAGCCCCGCTTTCGCGGGGCTCTCCAGGGGTCAGCTCAGCTGGCCGTGGCAGTGCTTGTACTTCTTGCCGCTGCCGCACGGGCACGGATCGTTGCGACCGATCTTCGGCTCGTCACGCTGCAGCTGGGCGGCCTCGACCTGCGCCGCTTCCTCGTCGGCGCTGTAGCCGCCTGCGTCCTGGTGCTGGAACTGCGACTGCTTCAGGCGGGCTTCCACCTGCTGGCGCTCGGCCGCTTCCAGGGCCTGCACTTCCTCGTCGCTGCGGATGCGCACGCGGGCCAGCAGGGTCACCACTTCGCGCTTGACGTTCTCCAGCATGTCCGAGAACAGCTCGAAGGCTTCTTTCTTGTATTCCTGCTTCGGCTGCTTCTGCGCATAACCGCGCAGGTAGATGCCCTGGCGCAGGTAATCCATGCGCGCCAGGTGCTCCTTCCAGCTCTGGTCGAGCACGGTCAGCATCACGTGCTTCTCCAGTGCGCGCATGGTCTCTTCGCCCACACCCGCTTCCTTCTCGGCGAAGTGCTGGTTGATGCGTTCCTGCACCTTGGCGGTGATGCCTTCGGCGTCCAGTTCCTCGTGCGACTTGACCAGATCGGTCAGCGACATGTCCACGCCGAAGTCCGACTGCAGGGTGGCTTCCAGGCCACGCAGGTCCCACTGCTCGTCCACCGAGTTCGGCGGCACGAAGCGGGCGACGATGTCGAAGATCACGTCGTCGCGGATGCCATCGACGTTGTCCTTCACCGACTCGGCGTCAAGCAGTTCGTCGCGCTGGGCGTAGATCACCTTGCGCTGGTCGTTGTTGACGTCGTCGAAATCCAGCAGGTTCTTGCGGATGTCGAAGTTGTGGGCCTCGACCTTGCGCTGCGCCTTTTCAATCTGGCGGCTGACCAGGCGGTCCTCGATGACGTCGTCTTCCTTCATGCCCATCATGCGCATGGCCTTCTGCACCCAATCGGAGGCGAAGATGCGCATCAGGTTGTCTTCCAGCGACAGGTAGAAACGGGACGAACCCGGGTCACCCTGGCGGCCCGAACGGCCACGCAGCTGGTTGTCGATACGACGTGATTCGTGGCGCTCGGTGCCAACGATGTGCAGGCCGCCCGCGGCCTTGACCGCGTCATGGCGCTTCTGCCATTCGGCCTTGATCGCGGCCTTCTGTTCGTCGGTCGCGTCTTCGCCCAACTCGTGGATTTCCGCTTCCAGCGAACCACCCAGCACGATGTCCGTACCACGACCGGCCATGTTGGTGGCAATGGTCACGGCGGCCGGACGACCGGCGTTGGCGACGATGGTCGCTTCGCGGTCGTGCTGCTTGGCGTTGAGCACTTCGTGCTTCACACCCGCCTTGCGCAGGTGCTCGGACAACATTTCCGAGGTTTCGATCGAGGTGGTACCCACCAGCACCGGCTGGCCACGCTTGGCGCACTCTTCGATGTCGGCCAGCACCGCATTGAACTTGCCCTTGCGGTTGAGGAACACCTGGTCCGGGCTGTCCTTGCGGATGGTCGGACGGTTGGTCGGGATCACCACCACTTCCAGGCCGTAGATGCTCTGGAATTCGAACGCTTCGGTATCGGCCGTACCGGTCATGCCGGACAGCTTCTTGTACATGCGGAACAGGTTCTGGAAGGTGATGCTGGCCAGCGTCTGGTTCTCGCGCTGGACCGGCACGCCTTCCTTCGCTTCCACCGCCTGGTGCAGGCCATCGGACCAGCGGCGGCCGGCCAGGGTACGGCCGGTGAATTCGTCGACGATGACCACTTCGCCATCGCGCACGATGTAGTCCACATCGCGCTGGTAGATGGCGTGCGCGCGCAGGGCGGCGTTGAGGTGGTGGACCACGGTCAGGTTCTGCGCCGCGTACAGGCCTTCGGTCTCGGCATCGAGGATGCCCGCTTCCACCAGCAGCTGTTCGGCGTGCTCCATGCCCGCTTCGGACAGGTGCACCTGCTTGCCCTTCTCATCGACCCAGAAGTCACCCTCACCGTCTTCCGCTTCCTGCTTGACCAGGTTCGGCACGATGCGGTTGACGCGGATGTACAGCTCCGGGGAATCGTCGGCCGGGCCGGAGATGATCAGCGGGGTACGTGCTTCGTCGATCAGGATGGAGTCGACTTCATCGACGATGGCGTAGTGCAGGCCGCGCTGGTAGCGGTCGGCCTTGGACAGCGCCATGTTGTCGCGCAGGTAATCGAAACCGAATTCGTTGTTGGTGCCGTAAGTGATGTCCGAACCATAGGCTTCACGCTTGTCGCTGTGCGGCATGCCCGGGTAGACCACGCCCACGCTCAGGCCCAGCCAGTTGTACAGCTTGCCCATCTGCGCGGCGTCGCGCCGGGCCAGGTAGTCGTTCACGGTGACCACGTGCACGCCCTTGCCTTCCAGCGCGTTGAGGTACACCGGCAGGGTCGCCACCAGGGTCTTGCCTTCACCGGTGCGCATTTCTGCGATCTTGCCCAGGTGAAGCACCATGCCGCCAATCAACTGCACGTCGTAGTGGCGCATGCCCAGCACGCGGCGACCGGCCTCGCGGCAGACCGCGAAGGCTTCCGGCAGCACCTTGTCCAGGGCTTCACCACCGGCGATGCGCTGCTTGAATTCCGGCGTCTTGGCCTGCAGCTGCTCGTCGGAAAGCTTCTCGATCTCCGGCTCCAGCGCATTGATCTTGGCGACGATGCGGTTGAGCTGGCGCAGCTGTCGTTCATTACGACTGCCAAATACGCGGGTAAGCAGGCTGTTGATCATTGAAGGAACCGGGTTGGATGGGAATGCCGCACGGCTCCGGGAGGATCCGTCCGCCGCAAACGAAACAGGGCGCCTGGCGCCCTGTCGATGGCAACACCCATTGTAGCTTGGGATGGGCGGCAGGGGTTTCAACCCTTTGCGGTCGTCTAGGCGGCCGGGACCGGGGTCCTGGCGGCCGCGCTTCGCGCTCGCGGGGCATCGCCCCGCGCTACCGCCGGGATCCGACGGCGTCCCGATAGCGCCGGGCCATGCCCGGCGTTGCAATCAACCGCGGGTGATGCGCCCGACCGGCGTGTTGCCGCCATCGCCGAGGAACTTGCGCGGGTTGACCACGTTGCCGTTCTCCCACACCTCGAAGTGCACGTGGGCGCCGGTCGAACGGCCGGTGGAACCGGCCTTGGCCACTTCCTGGCCGGCGCGGACGAGGTCGCCGACCTTCACCACCAGGCGCGAATTGTGCGCGTAGCGGGTGACGTAGCCATTGCCGTGATCGACGTCGACCACGTTGCCGTAGCCGCCCTTGACCCCGGAGAAGCTGACCACGCCATCGGCCACGGCCATCACCGGGTCACCGACGCGGGCGTGGAAGTCCATGCCCTTGTGGGTGGCGGCACCGCGACCGAACGGGTCAGCGCGGGTACCGAAGCCGGAAGTGACATAGCTGTTGCGGATCGGCATGCGCGAGGGCACGGCGTTCTGCTGCAGTTGATGGTCGAACATCAGCGATTCCATCACCGACAACTGGCGGCCTGAAGCAGCGAAGCGCTGCTCCAGCACCTGTAAGTCGGCGTTGACGTCCTTCACCGGGATGTCGGCGGTCGGGCCGCCGGCATCGCCGTCACCGAGGCCGGGGGTCTCGTTGAAGTCGAATTCGCCGTCTTCCAGCTTGCCCATCTGGGTCAGCCGCTCGCCCAGGGCGTTCAGGCGGGTGGCCTGTGCCTGCAGCTCGCCGAGGCGGGCGGCCAGCGCGTTGACCTGGGTCTGCGCATCGCGCTGGACCTTGGCCAGCTCGGCCTCCTGGCGGTCGACCTTGGCCTGCAGGCGCGAATCATTGAGCGCACTGGCGCCAATGCCGCCGGCAAGGCCGATAATGCAACCTGCGCCGAGCACGCTGCCCAGCAGGGCTCGGGGGCGGTCCTCGAAGTAGAACCGCAAACGCGTGAGCGCCGATTTGGCCTGTCCTTCACGCGTTTTGATTACGATCTTTTTGAATGCCATCAGTGAGTTTTCATGTCTGAGCCGAAATCCAGCGTTCGTCCCGCATCCAGACCGAAACCGGCCCTGGATGTAGTGATGGCGGACAAAAGCGGGAACCCGCTGCGGCGTGCCCTATGGCTCGACGCGCTGGACCGTCAGTTGCGCCCCCAGTTGCCGCCACCTCTGCGCAGCCGTTGCCGGCTGGCCAATGTGGACGGGGAACACCTCGTTTTTCTCGTCGAATCCCCGGTCTGGCATGCCAAGTTGCGGCTTGCCGAAGCCCAGTTGCTCGACGCGGCCCGGTCCATCGGGCTGAAGGCCACCAAGGTGACCGTCAAGACTGCGTCTCCCACTCCCACGCGCTCCCCAGCGCTCGACAACCGGAATGGACCCCACGCAGTTTCAGCCGCCACGCACAAAGGGCTACGCGACGCCTTGGCAGCTCTGCAGGACCTTCCTTCGAAACCGAAGCGGGAAACCTGAAAGCAGCGGAGCGTCCTGCTCCACTCCCCGTCGCGCGTGTCACCGCAGCGTGAAACATTTCGGGGGCCGGGTCGCATCCTAGCTGGCCCCGGTGGGGCAGTCGTTAGATTGTTGTTAAAACAACGTTAAATTCAGGCTTCCGATCCGACAGGTTCACAAAACCGTGACCTCGGCCCGGCCGTCGCGTCACCCACTGCGCCAGCGCCTCAAGAAACGTCGAAAACGCAAACGCCGCCCTGGAAGGCGGCGCTTTTTCATTAAAATTCAACAACTTGCGCAATCAGGCATAGGCCGGCGTGGCGTACACCACCGGGTCCGGCACCGCCGGCGAGTCGTAGGTGACCCACTCCCAGGCAGTGGCATCGGCCATCAGCGCCCGCACCAGCTTGTTGTTGAGCGCGTGGCCCGACTTGAAGCCCTCGTAGGCGCCCAGCACCTGGCCGCCGGCCAGATAGAGGTCGCCGATCGCATCGAGGATCTTGTGGCGCACGAATTCGTCGGCGTAGCGCAGGCCGTCTTCGTTGAGCACGCGGAACTCATCGAGCACGATGGCGTTGTCCATCGAACCGCCCAGGCCGAGGTTGCGCTCGCGCATGTATTCCAGGTCGCGCATGAAGCCGAAGGTGCGCGCGCGGGAAATTTCCTTGGTGTAGGCCATCGTCGAGAACTCGATTTCCTGGCGCGACTGCTTGGCCGGGATCATCGGGTGGTCGAACTGGATGGTGAAGCCCAGCTTGTACCCCTCATACGGGGTGAAGCGGGCCACCTTGTCGCCCTCGGTCACTTCCACGGTCTTCAGCACGCGGATGAAGCGCTTGGGCGCATCCTGTTCCACGATGCCTGCCGACTGCAGCAGGAACACGAACGGGCCGGACGAACCGTCCATGATCGGCAGCTCGGCCGAGGACAGTTCGACGATGATGTTGTCCACACCCAGGCCGGCCAGGGCCGACATCAGGTGTTCGACGGTCTGGATCTTGGCGTCGTTGCAGGTCAGGCCGGTGCACAGGGTCACTTCGGTGACCAGCTCGGCCTTGGCAGGCACTTCCACTACCGGGTCCAGGTCCACGCGCCGGAACACGATGCCATGGTTGACCGGCGCCGGACGCAGGGTCATGTAGACCTTGTCGCCGCTGTGCAGGCCTACGCCGGTGGCGCGGATCGTGTTCTTGAGGGTGCGTTGCTGGATCATGGGGGACGACCGGAAGTGACACAGTAGATTAACACGCAGGGTCCCCTACCCCGACTGAAACGCAGGTAGAAGCCGCCGGCAGCACACACCGGCGCGCCGGTGGGACGCGCGTGAAGCAGGGCGGCCGGGCCCATCCTGGCCCGGCGCCCGCGTTTTCAGGACATGGTGGCGCAACCCGGGGGGGACAAGCCCCGGGCAGCGTCGATCAGTCCGCCTGGCGGCGCAGGAACGCCGGGATGTCCAGGTAATCGTTCGGCAGTTCCGCCGCAGCCGGGGCCGAAGAGGCCGGAGCCGACGGGGTGGAAGCCGCCACGCTGTCGCTGCTGGCCCGACGCAGGCCCAGGCCCATGCCGCCGACAGCCTTGGACACCGCATCGCCGCCGTTGTCGAACTCGCCGAACTCCGGCTGGCCGGTGGTGGCGTTGCGGACCAGCTTGATCGGTGCGCGCTCGCCCGGACGCTGGGTCTTGCTGGCCGAGACGCGGTTCAGACCCGTGGCGACCACGGTCACGCGCACTTCGTCCTGCATGTCCGGATCGAGCACGGTACCCACCACCACGGTCGCGTCTTCCGAAGCGAAGCCGTCGATGGTGCGGCCGATCTCGTCGAACTCGGCCATGGTGAAGTCGGCACCGGCGGTGATGTTGACCAGGATGCCGTTGGCACCGGCCAGGTTCACATCGTCCAGCAGCGGGTTCTGGATGGCCGACTCGGCCGCGGCCTGCGCGCGGTCATCGCCGCGGGCGGTACCGGTACCCATCATCGCCAGGCCCATTTCGGACATGACGGTGCGCACGTCGGCGAAGTCGACGTTGATCAGGCCCGGACGCACGATCAGGTCGGCGATGCCCTGCACGGCGCCCTGCAGCACGTCGTTGGCGGCACGGAAGGCCTGGATCATGGTCGCGTTGCGACCCAGCACGGTGATCAGCTTCTCGTTGGGAATGGTGATCAGCGAGTCGCAGTGCTGGCTCAGTTCCTCGATGCCCTTCAGCGCGACCTGCATGCGGCGACGGCCTTCGAACGGGAACGGCTTGGTGACCACGGCCACGGTCAGGATGCCCATTTCCTTGGCCAGCTGTGCCACCACCGGCGCCGCGCCGGTACCGGTGCCACCGCCCATGCCAGCGGTGATAAAGACCATGTCCGCGCCCTGCAGCGCGTCCATGATGCGCTCACGGTCTTCCAGCGCAGCCTGGCGGCCGACTTCCGGGTTCGCGCCTGCGCCCAGGCCCTTGGTGACATTGGTACCCAGCTGCAGCTGCAGCTTGGCACCACAATTCTTGATGGCCTGCGAGTCGGTGTTGGCGGTGATGAATTCCACGCCATCCACCGCCGAGTTGACCATGTGCGCCACGGCATTGCCGCCGCCGCCGCCCACGCCAACCACCTTGATCACCGCATTGGGTGCCATCTTTTCGATCAGTTCAAAATGCGCCATGTCCGTGTCCTCGTTGTATCCGCTTTCGATTGCATGGGCCTTCGGGCGTCCTGCCTTCGTGCTGCATGCCGTCGTTGCGGCTGTGTGGGTTATGTGTTGCCGGTGTTGCGTCGTGTTACCGGTGTTGCAACCGGGCGAGCCCGGGTGGTGCAGATTCCGCGTCAGAATTCGCCACGGAACCAGGTCTTGAGTTTCTTGAACATGCTTCCAGCGCGGCCGGTCGGCAGCGACGGCCGGCGCGGATGCTCGATCTGGCTGCCCATCAGCAGCAGGCCCACGCCGGTGGCATGCACCGGGTTGCCGACCACTTCGCCCAGCCCGGTGACGTGCTGCGGGATGCCCACGCGTACCGGCATCTGCAGCATCTCCTCGGCCAGTTCGACCACGCCTTCCATCTTCGAGGCGCCACCGGTCAGCACCATGCCGGCGCGCACCAGTTCCTCGAAGCCGGAGCGGCGCAGTTCGGCCTGCACCATTTCGAAGATCTCTTCGTAGCGGCCCTGCACGGCCTGCGCCAGCGCGTGGCGCGGCATGCGGCGCGGCGGACGATCACCCACCGACGGCACCTGGATGCTCTCCTCGGCGGTGGCCAGCTGGGCCAGGGCACACGCATAGCGCACCTTGATCTGCTCGGCTTCCGGGGTCGGCGTGCGCAGCATGTGCGCGATGTCGTTGGTCACGTGGTCGCCGGCGATCGGCAGCGAGGCGGTGTGGCAGATCGCGCCCTGCACGAACACCGCGATGTCGGTGGTGCCGGCGCCCATGTCGACCAGCACCACGCCCAGCTCGCGCTCGTCGGCGGTCAGCACCGCCACGCTGGAGGCCAGCGAGGACAGCACCAGGTCGTCCACCTGCAGGCCGCAGCGCTGCACGCACTTGCTGATGTTGGCGGCAGCCGACTGCGCGCACACCACCAGGTGCGCATGTACCTCCAGGCGCACGCCGGTCATGCCGACGGGGTTGCGGATGCCTTCCTGCGAATCATCCAGCACGTACTCGCGCGGGATCGCATGCAGGATCTTCTGGTCGGCCGGAATCGCCACTGCCTTGGCCGCATCGAGCACGCGATCCAGGTCGCCCCAGGTCACTTCGCCGTCGCGGATCGGCACGATGCCGGGCGAGTTCTTGCACTGCACGTGATTGCCGGAGATGGAGGCATACACCGAGCGGATCTCGCAGCCGGCCATCAGCTCGGCTTCTTCAACCGCGCGCTGGATCGACTGCACGGTCGATTCGATATCCACCACCACGCCGCGCTTGAGGCCGCGCGACTCGTGCGAGCCGATGCCGATCACCTCGATCGGGTTGCCCGGCGAATACTCGCCCACCAGCGCCACCACCTTGGAGGTGCCGATATCCAGGCCGACGATCAGCGATTTGTCACCCTTGCGATTCATGTTCTTTCCTGCGTCCTTCGTGCCGGGGTGCCCGGTGCATTGGCGGGGGCGGCCGGAGTGCCCCAGCTCAGCGTGAAACCATTGGTATATCGGAGGTCGGCGCGCTCGATCGGCGCGGCCTGGTTGGCCAGCTGCGGCAGCACGCGCACGAAGCGCTGCAGGCGCGAACGCGCATCGTCGCGGCCGACCACCACTTCAGTGCCGTTGCTCAGCAGCAGCGACCAGCTGCCGCGCGCGTCCATGGTCAGCCGGCGCACATCGACGCCAGCCGGCGCGAACAGCGCGCGCGAATCGTTGTACAGCTTGACCACTTCTTCGGTCTGGCTGTCCGGGCCATCCAGCTCGGGCAGCTGCAGGTCGGCCAGCTTCTTCGGCGTGGGGAACAACTTGCCCTGCTCGGACAGCAGGCGACCTTCGCCCCAGCGCGCGAACGGCTTGTGCTCGACCAGCGTCACTTCCAGCACGTCCGGCCACTGCTTGCGCACCTGCGCGCTTTCCACCCACGGCAGTTTTTCCAGTGCGTCCTGCGCGTCCTGCAGCTTCACCGCGAAGAAACCGGCATGTGCGTACGGCAGCAGCACCTGCTGCAGCTGTTCCGGCGACACCCGCTTGAACTCACCGTGCACGCGCAGCTTCGCCAGCGGCCAGCGCTCGGCGCCGACCCAGCCATTGACCACGGCCACCACCGGCAGTGCAACCACCGACAGTGCCAACAGCCAGACGAAGATGCGCAGCACCGCGTTCATGCGTGCGATGCCTCCAGGGTCTGTTCCAGCACGCGCCACACCAGCTCCTCGAAGCTGATGCCGGCCTGCCCGGCCGCCTTGGGCACCAGCGAATGGCTGGTCATGCCCGGCGCGGTGTTCACTTCCAGCAGGAAGAAGCGGCCGCTGGTGCGATCACGCATCACATCGACGCGCCCCCAGCCACGGCAACCGGCCGCGCGGAAGGCCGCCAGCGCGATGCGGCGGATCTCTTCTTCGTCATCACCCTCCAGGCCCGGGCACAGGTACTGGGTGTCTTCGGCGATGTACTTGGCGTTGTAGTCGTACCACTGGCCCTTGGGCACGATGCGGATCGACGGCAGCGCGACATCACCGAGGATGGCCACGGTCAGTTCGTCGCCAACCACCATCTGTTCCATCAACAGCTGGCCGTCGTAGCGCGCGGCCAGGGCCACCGCTTCGTCCAGGCCGGCGTCGTCAGTGACCCGGCTGATGCCCACGCTGGAGCCTTCGTTGGCCGGCTTGACCACTACCGGAAGACCGAGCTCGGCCGCCAGCGCGTGGACATTCTTTTCGGCCGCTCCCGGCATCCTGCCTCCCGCGGCACTCGTACCTCCGTGTACTTCGCGGTACTGCGGGGTCGGCAGGCCCAGCGACAGCCACACCTGCTTGGTGCGGATCTTGTCCATGCTCAACGCCGAGCCCAGCACATTGGAACCGGTGTAGGGCACGCCGAAGGCCTCCATCAGGCCCTGCACGATGCCGTCCTCACCACCACCGTTGTGGCCGTGCAGGATGTTGAACACGCGATCGATGCCGCCGGCCGCCAGCGCCTTGGCCAGCGCCGGAATGCCGTCGATGGCGACGGCGTCGACGCCGCGCGACTGCAGGGCTTCGAGCACGTTGCGGCCCGAATCCAGCGACACTTCGCGTTCACTGGAGCTGCCACCGAGCAGCACGGCGACGCGGCCGAACACGGCCGGGTCGGTGCTGCGCAGCGGCGGGAAGGTCAGCGTGCTCACGCCTCGCCCTCCGCCTTGAAGCCTTCCACGGCAATGTGGCTGGCGACGGCGCCGATGTCGCCGGCACCCATCATCAGCAGCAGATCGCCGTCCTGCAGCACGTCCGGCAGCACGGTTGCCAGCTCGGATGCCTTGCCGACCACCACCGGCTCGCTGCGGCCGCGCGCGCGGATGGCGCGGGCCAGCGCATGCGAATCGGCGCCGGCAATCGGCTCTTCACCGGCCGGATAGACCTCGCTCAGCACCAGCGCATCGACACTGGACAGCACCGCGGCAAACTTGTCGAACTGATCGCGGGTACGGCTGTAACGGTGCGGCTGGAAGGCCACCACCAGGCGCTTGTCGGCCCAGCCACCACGCGCGGCGGCGAACACCGCTTCCAGCTCGCTCGGATGGTGACCGTAGTCGTCGATGATGCGGACCTTGGCACCGCTGGCGGTGGTCACTTCGCCCAGATCGTTGAAGCGGCGACCGACGCCCGCGAAGCTGGCCAGCGCACGCGCGATCGCATCCGGGGCCACGCCCAGCTGCCAGCCCACCGCCGCAGCGGCCAGCGCATTGAGTACGTTGTGCTTGCCCGGCAGCGCCAGCACCACTTCCTGGCTGGTGCCCTGCGGCAGTCGCAGGGTGAAGCGCATGCGCGAACCTTCCTGCACCACGTTCTCGGCGCGCACGTCGGCCTGCGGGCTCATGCCGTAGCTCATCACGTGGCGCGGGGTCTTGGCGGCCAGTGCCGCCACTTCCGGATCGTCGATGCACAGCACCGCCAAGCCGTAGAACGGCAGGCGCTGCAGGAACTCGGCGAACGCCGCCTGCACGCGGGCGAAGTCGTTGCCGTAGTTCTCCAGGTGATCGGCGTCGATGTTGGTGATGATCGACATCAACGGATTCAGGCGCAGGAAGCTGCCATCGCTCTCGTCGGCCTCGGCCACCAGCCACTGGCCACCGCCAAGCTTGGCGTTGGCACCGGCTGCCAGCAGCTGGCCACCGATCACGAAGGTCGGGTCCAGCCCACCCTCGCTCAGCACCGCAGCGGTCAGGCTGGTGGTGGTGGTCTTGCCGTGGGTACCGGCCACGGCGATGCCGCGGCGGAAGCGCATCAGCTCGGCCAGCATCGCCGCGCGCGGCATGATCGGAATGCGCTGGCTGCGCGCTTCCATCAGCTCCGGGTTGTCTTCGCGGATCGCGCTGGAGACCACCACGCAGTCGGTGCCCAGCACATTGGCAGCGGAATGGCCGCGCATGATGCGCGCGCCCAGGCCGGCCAGGCGGCGGGTGGCCGTGTTGTCGGCGTTGTCCGAACCGGACACTTCGTAGCCCAGCGTCAGCATCACTTCGGCGATGCCGCTCATGCCGGTGCCGCCGATGCCGACGAAATGCACGCGCGGGAATGCGCGCACCAGATCGTTGGTGTCATGCAGGCGGCGGATCATGCGCGGCCTCGCGCAGGGCAGGCGCTGGAGCGTGCCTTCTTCATACAGCTTCCTCGAGAATGATATCGGCGATGCGCTCGGCGGCATCGACCTTGGCCAGGGCACGCGCGGCTTGCGCCATCTGCATGCGGCGGGCGGGATTTTCGGACAGATCACGCAGCAGCGCGGCAATGCCGTCTGCCAGCGTTTCGTCCTGCTTCAGCAATACGGCCGCGTCGCGCTCGACCAGATACTCCGCATTGCGGGTCTGGTGATCGTCGACAGCAGCGGGGAATGGCACCAGCACGCTGCCGATGCCGACCGCACAGAGTTCGGCCAGCGTGGACGCGCCGGCACGGCACACCACCAGATCGGCCCAGGCAAAGGCTTCGGCCATGTCGGCGATGAACGGCGTCACGTCGCCCTGCACGCCGGCCTTGGCATAGGCCTCCACCGCTTCGGCATGCAGCTTCTCGCCACTCTGGTGACGCACCACCACCGGCACCTGCGCGCCGAGCGCGGCCAGTGCCTGCGGCACACCACTGTTGAGGGCGCGTGCGCCCTGGCTGCCGCCCAGCACCAGCAGGCGCAGCGGACCGCTGCGATCGGCCAGCCGCTGCTGCGGCGGCGCGACGGCGGCGATTTCGGCGCGTACCGGGTTGCCCACGAACTCCTCGCGTGCAGCGAAAGTGTCCGGGAACCCGGTCAGCAGGCGGCGCGCGTAGCGCGACAGGATGCGGTTGGTCAGGCCCGGCGCGCGGTTCTGTTCGTGCACGATCAACGGCAGGGCGTGCAGACGCGCGGCCATGCCACCGGGGCCGGAGGCGAAGCCACCGAAAGCGACCACCGCGCGCGGCTGGCGATCACGGATGATCAGGCCGGCGGCACGCAGCGCGCGCATCAACCGCCACGGCGCAGCCAGCAGGGCCAGCTTGCCCTTGCCACGCAGACCGGTGATGGCCAGCGTATCGATGTGGATGTCGTGCTGCGGAACCAGACGGGTTTCCATGGCGCCATCAGCACCCATCCAGGTGACCGGCACGCCACGCGCGCGCAGCACGCGGGCCACGGCCAGGCCCGGGAAGATATGCCCGCCGGTACCACCGGCCAGGATCATCACCGGCCGGGCGTTGTTCTGGACTGCGCTCATCCGAGCCTCCCGAAGGTAGGTTCGACGCGCGACTGCAGGCGGCTGGTGCCGCGCACGGCGGCCGGCTCGGCCGCAGCCGGTTCGGCGGCCATCGGCACGTTCTTCGCCACCGGTGCAGCTGACGCCTCGGCGGCAGCCGGGCCTGCAACTTCGTCAACAGCGCCCATGCGCACGGCCTGGCGGCGTTCGGCACGCTTCAGCTCATACGACACGCGCAGCAACAGGCCCATTGCCACGCAGGTCATCAGCACCGACGAACCACCCGACGAAATCAGCGGCAGGGTCAGGCCCTTGGTCGGCAGGATGCCCAGGTTCACGCCGATCGAAACGAAGGTCTGCATGCTGATCCACAGGCCGATGCCGAAGGCGATGTAGCCGGAGAAGTGGCGCTTCATTTCCACGCAGCGCATGCCCAGCCAGAACGTGCGGCCGACCAGCAGTGCGTACAGCGCCACGATCACGCAGGTACCGAGGAAACCGAACTCCTCGGCGGTGACCGAGAAGATGAAATCGGTATGCGCCTCGGGCAGGTAGTACAGCTTCTGCACCGAATTGCCCAGGCCGACGCCGGTCCACTCGCCGCGGCCCACCGCCATCAGCGCGTTGGACAGCTGGTAGCCGTCGCCCTGCTGGTCGGCCCACGGGTCGAGGAAGGAGGTGATGCGGCGCATGCGGTACGGCTCGATGATCGCCAGCGCGCTCATGCCCACCAGGCCGATCACCACCGGCATCGACATGCGCGGCATGTTCACCCCGCCCAGCACCAGCATGCCGGCGGTGATCGCCAGCAGCAGGGTGGACGAACCGAAGTCGGGCTGCAGCAGCAGCAGCACCACCAGCGCACCGGCCACGCCCAGCGGCTTGAGCATCGCCGGCCAGGTGGCGTTGACCTCGTCGCGGAAGCGCACCAGGTAGCTGGACAGCCAGACGATGTAGAGCACCTTCACCGCTTCGACCGTCTGGAACTTGGAGATGCCCAGGTTGATCCAGCGACGAGCGCCGTTGACGCTGCTGCCCAGGCCGGGAACGAACACCACCACCAGCAGCGCGAAGCAGCCCAGCAGCAGCATCTGGTTGTACTGCTCGATGGTCTTCAGCTCGGTACGCGCGGCGATGATGGCCAGCACGATGCCGACCGCCAGGAAGATCAGGTGGCGGTTGAGGTAGTAGAACGGGCTGCTCATCAACGCGATCGAGCTGGACGCGACCATCACCACGCCCAGCCCGGTGAGCGCGATCATCGCGCCGAGCAGCCACTTGTCGTAGCTGCCACCGATGGCCTCAAGGCGTGTTGCCTGGTGCGACAGGTCGTTCATCAGCGTACCTTCAACGTGGCCAGGCCGATCAGCACCAGCACGACGGAGATGATCCAGAAGCGCACGATCACGCGCGGCTCCGGCCAGCCCTTCAGCTCGAAGTGGTGATGGATCGGCGCCATGCGGAACACGCGCTTGCCGGTCAACTTGAACGAGGCGACCTGGATCATCACCGACAGCGTTTCGATGACGAACACGCCGCCCATGATCACCAGCACCAGTTCCTGGCGGGTGATCACCGCGATGGTGCCCAGCACCGCGCCCAGCGACAGCGCGCCGATATCGCCCATGAACACCATGGCCGGATAGGTGTTGAACCAGAGGAAGCCCAGCCCTGCGCCGGCAATCGCCGCGCAGATGATGACCAGCTCACCGGCGCCCGGAATCTGCGGGATCTGCAGGTAGTTGGCGAACACCACGTTGCCCGAGGCATAGGCGAACACGCCCAGCGCACAGGCCACCAGCACGGTCGGCATGATCGCCAGCCCATCCAGGCCGTCGGTCAGGTTGACCGCGTTGGAGAAGCCGACGATCCAGAAATAGGCGATGGCCACGAAGCCGATGCCGGCCAGCGGCAGCGCCACCGACTTGAACATCGGGATATAGAAGGTCAGCGCCGCCGGCACGTCGGCGGTCTGGAACAGGAAGATGCCTGCAGCCAGGCCGAAGATCGACTGCAGCAGGTACTTCCAGCGCGACTTCAGGCCGTTCGGGTCGCGACGGACGATCTTGATCCAGTCGTCGTACCAGCCGATGGCGCCGAAGCACAGCATCACCGCCAGCACCAGCCACACGTAGCGGTTGCGCAGGTCAGCCCACATCAGCACCGACAGGGTGACGGTGAGCAGGATCAGCGAACCGCCCATGGTCGGCGTACCGGCCTTGGAGAAATGGGTCTGCGGACCATCGGTCCGGATCGGCTGGCCGCCCTTGAACTGGGCAAGCTTGCGGATCATCGCCGGGCCGAGCCACAGCGACAGGAACAGCGCCGTCAACGCGGCAAGGATGGCGCGGAACGTCTGGTAGTTGAACAGCCCGAACAGGCTCTCCAACTGCTGCAACCATCGAGCCAGTTCATACAACATGCGGGGATTCCTCTCCTTGCGCCAGCAGCGCTTTGACGATCGTGTCCATGGCGCTGCCACGGGAACCCTTGACCAGGCAGCGCACGCCGGCGTGCAGCTCGTCCTTCAGCGCCTGCGACAGCGCGTCATGGGTGGTGAAATGACGTCCGCCCTCGCCAAACGCGGCGGCAGCGGCGGCACTGAGCGGGCCCAGTGCATACAGGCGCTTGAGGCCGTCAGCACGCGCGCGGATACCCGCCTGTGCATGCAGCGCCTCGGCATCGGCACCCAGCTCGCGCATGTCGCCCAGCACCAGCCAGCCCTCTTCCGGTGCGGCGGCCAGCGCGTCGATGGCGGCGGCCAGCGAACCGGGGTTGGCGTTGTAGCTGTCGTCCACCAGCACCGCGCCGTTGTGCAGCTGATGGGCGATCTGGCGGCCCGGCACCGGCTGCGCTTCGGCCAGGCCGGTGGCGACCAGTGACAGCTCGATGCCTGCCGCAAGCGCCAGGCTGGCGGCGGCCAGTGCGTTGCTGATGTTGTGGCGGCCCGGCAGACCCAGCACCACGCCCGCCTCGCCCATCGGCGTGACCAGGGTGAAGCGGCTGCCCTGCGCACCGGCGCGGATGTCGCGCGCGGTGACGTCGGCGGTGTGTTCCAGCCCATAGCGCAGCACCTGGCAACGTGCCGGGGTACCGATGAAATGCTGTTCGAACCAGCGCCCGTAGGCGTCGTCGACATTGATCACCGCCACGCCATCGGCCGGCAGTGCGGCGTAGATCGCACCCTTGGTCACGGCCACGCCAAGCAGGCTGCCCATCCGCTCCAGGTGGGCCGGGGCGATGTTGTTGACCAGGGCATAGCGCGGGCGCGCGATGTCGGTCAGGTAGGCGATGTCGCCCGGCTTGCCGGCGCCCATCTCGTAGACGGCATAGTCGGCATCTTCCGGTGCGTCGATCACTGCCAGCGGCAGGCCGATCTCGTTGTTGCGGTTGCCCGGGTTGGCGTAGACCACCTTGTGCGCGTGCTGGGCCACCTGCTGCAGGATCGCCAGCAGCAGGCTCTTCACGCTGGTCTTGCCGTTGCTGCCGGTGATGGCGAAAAGTTCGGTGGCACGGTCGCGCTGCATGCCGGCGGCGATCTTCGCCAGCGCGCGCTCGCTGTCGGCCACCAGCACCTGCGGCAGGTCCAGCGGCAGCAGGCGCTCGACCAGCAGCGCGCTGGCGCCACGTGCCTGCGCGTCAGCGGCGAAGTCATGGCCGTCGAAGCGTTCGCCACGCAGCGCCACGTACAGGCTGCCCGGGCCCAGGCTGCGGGTATCGTTGCTGATGGCGTCGATGGCCACGTCGTCGCCGTGGATCTCGCCACCGGCCCAGTGCGCGATCAGCGAAAGCAGGGTGCGCTTCATGCCGCGCCCTCCCCGGCCTGTGCTGCTAGAACGCCGACCTTGGCGGCCAGTGCAGCAGCGGCCACTTCGGTGTCGTCGAAGTCATGGCGCACGCCATTCACTTCCTGGTACGGCTCATGGCCCTTGCCGGCGATCAGGATGATGTCGCCGGCACCGGCACGCTTCACCGCCAGGCCGATCGCACGCGCGCGGTTGCGCTGCACGGTCACGGTGGAGGCATCGGTGAAGCCGGCCAGGATGTCGGCCACGATCACGTCGCCATCTTCGCCACGCGGGTTGTCGTCGGTGACGATGACCTGGTTGGCCAGGCGTTCGGCAATGGCAGCCATCTGCGGGCGCTTGCCGGTATCGCGCTCGCCACCGCAGCCGAACACGCAGAACAGCGTGCCCTGCAGGTGGCCGTGCAGGCTGTCCAGTGCCTGTTCCAGCGCGTCGGGGGTGTGTGCGTAGTCGACTACCACGGTCGGCAGGCCGTCTTCGCCGCCGAGGCGGTTCATGCGGCCACGGATCGGCTGCAGCGCCGACAGCACCTCGGCGATGCGCGGCAGCGGATGCCCCAGCGCATGCAGGCTGCCGGCCACGGCCAGCAGGTTGTCCACGTTGAAGCGGCCCAGCAGCGGCGACTGCACCGCAGCGCGCTGGCCGTCGATGATCAGCCCGAAACCGATGCCGCGGCCATCCAGCTGCAGTGCGTCGGCGCGCACGTTGGCGCCGTCGGCACCGCGCGAACTCAGGCCGACCGGCTGCACGCCCGCCGGCAGGCCGGCAAACAGCTGGCGACCGAACGCATCGTCGAGATTGATCACCGCCGCCTTCAGGCCCGGGCGATGGAACAACCGCGCCTTGGCCGCGCCGTAGCTGGCCATGTCGCCGTGGTAATCAAGGTGGTCGCGGGTGAGGTTGGTGAACACCGCCACGTCGTAGTGCACGGCGTCCACGCGGCCCTGGTCCAGCGCATGCGAGCTGACTTCCATCGCCACCGCACGCGCGCCGTCGTCGCGCAGCTGTGCCAGCAGTGCATGCATCTGCAACACCAGCGGGGTGGTGAAACCGGTCGGCTCGACCGCACCATAAAGTCCGGCGCCCAACGTGCCGATACTGCCACTGGGCGTACCGAGCAGGTGCCAGGCCTGGGCCAGCAGCTGCACGGTGGAGGTCTTGCCGTTGGTACCGGTCACGCCAACCATGGTCATCGCCCGCGAAGGCGCGCCATGGAACTGGTCGGCCATCGCACCCAGCCGCGCACGCAGGCCCGGCACGGCGATGGCATCGGCCGGCGCAGGCAGGTCGGCCGGTGCAGGCGCCTCGAACAGGATCGCACCGGCACCGGCTGCGCGTGCCTGCTCGACGAAGCCGAGCCCATGCGCGCCGAAACCGGCAATGGCGACGAAGGCATTGCCGGGGCGCACGGCACGGCTGTCCAGCACCAGGCCGGTCAGAACGGGATCAGGGCCCGCCAGGGCCACGTCCGGAAGCAACTGCGAAAGCAACATCGAAGGACTCATTGCGTGCCTCCCGTAGCGGGTGGCACATGGGCTTGCGCGCTGGGCAGCGCGGCATCGAATTCAGCGGCGGCATCCACCGGCAGTGCGGCTTCGGCCGGCGGCACCGGCAGTACCGAGGCCGAATGACCGATCTTTCCGGACTGCTGGGCAGCCAGCCACGACTGCAGGTCGTCCAGCGGCACGTCCATCAGGCGCAGGGTGCCTTCCATCACGTTGTGATAGACCGGCGCCGACACCAGGCCGCCGTAGAACTTGCCGCCCTGCGGATCGTTGATGACGATGACGGTGGCAAAACGCGGATTGGTGACCGGCACCACGCCGGCGAACAGCGCGTTGTAGTGGCCACGCTCGTAACCACCGGGGCCGGTCTTGCGCGCGGTACCGGTCTTGCCGGCCACGCGATAGCCCAGCACCGCCGCCTGCTTGGCGCCGCCCTGGGTGACCACCGTTTCCATCATCGCCACCACCTGCTTGGCGACGTTCTCGTCGATGATCTGCTGGCCTTCGTTGCGCTGGCCCTTGACGAAGGTCGGCGCGATCAGCTTGCCGCCGTTGGCCAGCGCCGAGTACGCGGTGGCGATCTGCAGCGGCGTGACATTCAGGCCATAGCCGTAGGACATGGTCGTCTTGGTCGCGCCGTCCCAGTTGGCCGGGCGCCGCACGACACCGCCGGACTCGCCGGGGAAGCCACTGTGCGGCACCGAGCCATAGCCGAAGCGGCGCACGCCGTCGTAGAACACCTGGTCGGGCATCTTCGCGGCGATCTTGGCCGCGCCGATGTTGGAACTGCGGGTGATCACGCCGGTGACGTTCAGCACGCCGTTGTTGCGCGGCACGTCGCGGATGGTGAAGCGAGCAACCTGCATGTAGCCCGGGTTGGTATCGATCACGGTGTCCTTGGTCACCACCCCGGCCTGCAGCGCGGTGGCGATGGTCAGCGGCTTCATCGTCGAGCCCGGCTCGACCAGATCGGTCACCGCACGGTTGCGGCGCGTGTCCGGCACCGCGCCGTTGAGCGAGTTCGGGTTGTAGGTCGGCAGGTTGACCATGGCCAGGATCTCGCCGGTGGTCACGTCCATGATCACCATCGAGCCACCGGCCGCCTTGTTGGCCACCAGCGCGTTGCGCAGTTCCTTGAAGGCCAGGTACTGGATGCGGCGGTCGATGCTGAGGGTGAGGTCCTTGCCCGGCTCGGCGGCGCGCAGCAGGTCGCTCTCGACCGTCTCGCCCTTGCGGTTGCGGATCACCCGCTTGCCGCCGGGCTTGCCGCGCAGCCATTCGTCGAAGGCCAGCTCCAGGCCTTCCTGGCCGCGGTCGTCGATGTTGGTGAAGCCCAGCACGTGCGCCATCGCCTCACCCTGCGGGTAGAAGCGGCGGAACTCGCGCTGTGCCGCCACGCCCGGAATCTTCAGTGCGACCACGCGCTCTGCCTCGTCCGGATTGATCCGGCGACGCAGGTACATGAAT
The DNA here is from genome assembly GCF_037969685.1 of Stenotrophomonas sp. G106K1. Classification (NCBI taxonomy): domain Bacteria; kingdom Pseudomonadati; phylum Pseudomonadota; class Gammaproteobacteria; order Lysobacterales; family Lysobacteraceae; genus Stenotrophomonas; species Stenotrophomonas sp. G106K1. The sequence goes on from NZ_JBBPFR010000010.1 coordinate 117,973, forward strand.
TCCTTGTCCGACTTCTGCGACAGGCGGCTGCTCAGCTCGTCCACCGACATGCCCACCGCCTGTGCCAGCTCGGGGATGCGTTCGGGCGAACGCAGCAGGTCCTGCGGGTTGACCCAGATCGAGGCGACCGGCGTGGACACCGCCAGCGGCTCGCCGTTGCGGTCGGTGATCATGCCGCGCGAGGTTTTGATCGGCAGCTCGCGCAGGTAGCGGGCTTCACCTTGGCGCTGGTAGAAGTCGCTGTTGATGATCTGCACGTAGGCGGCACGACCGACCAGCGACACCGAGCACAGGCCGAGTGCCAGGGCTACCCAGCGCAGGCGCTGGCGCAGGTTGAAGGCGTTGCGGGGACGGTTGCGGCCGGTCTTGCTCATGGGCGCACCACCACCACGTCGGCGGCCTCGGGGAACTTCATGCCGAGCTTTTCGCGGGCGATGCTGTCCACGCGGTTGGCTTCGGCCAGGGTCGCCTGCTCCAGCTGCAGGCGGCCGAATTCGATGTTCAGGTCATCGCGCGCGCGCTCGGCGCGCGACAGTTCGATGAACGTCTGCCGGTGACGGTGACGCACGAACACGACGCCGATCGCCGAGGCCACGGTGCAGGCCAACAGGATGATCAGCAGCAGCCGGCTCATGCATCGGCCTCCCGCTTCTGGGCCACACGCAGCACCGCGCTGCGGGCGCGCGGGTTCATCGCCAGCTCTTCGTCGGTGGCCTTGATGGCGCCACCGATCAGGTCCAGCGTCGGCACGAATGCCTGCGCTTCGGGCAGCCGGCGGTTGGCCGGCGGCGCCTTGGCCAGGCGGTTCATGTACTGCTTGACGATGCGGTCTTCCAGCGAGTGGAAGCTGATCACCGCCAACCGGCCACCGGGCTTCAGGCGCTCCACCGCCGCATCGAGCCCGGCTTCCAGATCGGCCAGTTCGCGGTTGATATGGATGCGGATGGCCTGGAAGCTGCGCGTGGCCGGGTGGATCTTGTCCTTGCCACGCGGCATCACCGAGGCGATCAGCTCGGCCAGTTCGGCGGTGCGGGTGAACGGCTGCTTCTCACGGCGGGCCACGATGGCGCGGGCGATGCGCCGGCTCTGCCGCTCTTCGCCGTAGGTCCACAGCACGTCGGCGATCTCGCGATCTTCCACGCGGTTGATCCACTGCGCAGCGCTTTCGCCACTGTCCGGGTCCATGCGCATGTCCAGCGGGCCGTCCTTGCCGAAGCTGAAGCCACGCTCGGCGACATCCAGCTGCGGCGAGGACACGCCAAGGTCGAACAGCACGCCGTCCAGGCCTTCGGCGGTCTCGTTCCACTGCAGCAGCTGGGCGAAGCTGCCGCGGAAGATCGACACGCGCGGGTCCGGCGCGAAATCGCGCTCGGCAACGGCAATGGCTTCCGGATCCTTGTCCATGACCAGCAGGCGTCCCTCGGGACCGAGCTGGGTGAGCACGCCACGTGCATGACCGCCACGACCGAACGTGCCATCCAGATAACGTCCGTTTTCGATCACCCTCAGGCCTTCCAGGACCTGGGTGTACAGGACCGGCAGATGCACCGCCGGCGACTGCGACACCGGAAGGTGACCGGTCTGCGCTTCTGGGCGCATCCGGGCACCCCGGCTCACAACTTCAGGTCGAGCAACCCATCACCCAGATCCTCATCAGACAACGTCTGCTGGATCAGGGCCCGATGCGCCTGCTCGCTCCACAATTCGAATTTGTCGCCCATACCGAGCAATACCGCCTTCTTCTCAATGCCCACCGCACCGCGGTGGCTGGCGGGAATGCTGATGCGACCGTTGCCGTCCAGCTCCAGGTGGGCGGCTGAACCGACCAGCTTCTGCTGCAGCAGACGTACGACGCGCTGTGTGTTGGGTTTGGACATGACGTCGTCGCGTACCCGCTCCCATTCCGACTCGGCATACAGCCACAGGCAGCCGGACTCGAAGGGGTTGTAGGTCAGCACGAGACGGTTGTTGCTGACGCGCGCAACCAGGTCGCGGTGAGCGGTGGGAACCGCCATGCGTCCTTTGTCGTCAACTGTGATGGCCGTCTCGCCCTGGAACACGACGCCTGCACCTTATCCTTCGCCCGGTGAAACATTGAACCACGAAAATCCACAAAACACCCGGATTTCCCTCTGATGCCCACCTTAGCAGCGGCCCAAGGGTTGTCAACAACTTTTCAGCAGGGAAATCGCCAGCCGCATCAATGGCTTGCGCCGATGTTTAGAGAGTTGTTCAAGGTTTATCCACAAGTTGCTGATCCGTCTCAATTTTTGAGATTGAACGGAAGTTCAGGGGTGTGGAGAGCGCGTGAAACATGGCCTGCGCATTCATCCACAACGGCCCGAAAGCAGCGCCGCTCTGCGCAAACCGGGCACAATGGCCCCATGTGCCTGCTTGCTCTTGGCTGGTTGCACCACCCGCGCTGGCGGCTGGTCATGGCCGGCAACCGTGATGAGTTCCACGCCCGCCCCACCGCGGCCCTGGCCCCCTGGCAGGATGAGACGTCCATCATCGGTGGGCGCGACCTGCGCTCCGGCGGCGGCTGGGCCGGCGTCGGTGCCGGCGGCCGGATGGCGGTGGTGACCAACGTGCGTGATCCGCAGGCTGCCCAGACCGGGCCGTCACGTGGCGCCCTGGTGGCCGACTACCTGCGCGGCCGCGATCCGGCGGGTACGCATATGGAACGTCTGGCCGGAATCTCCGCGGCCTACGCCCCGTTCAACCTGCTGCTGGCCGATGACAACAGCCTGGAATACCTGGGCAACCACCCGGCCGAGCGGCAGACGCTTGGCCCCGGCGTACATGGCATGTCCAATGGCGCCATCGACGCGCCCTGGCCGAAGACCCGACGGTTGATGGACGCCCTGTCGGCCTGGCTGGAACGAGACGGGGGCGGGCCCCTTTCCCAACGGCAAAGGGCTCTGGCCCCAGACCTGACCCCACTCTGGCAGGCCCTGGCCGACGAGCATCGCCCGGCCGACAGCGACCTGCCCGATACCGGCATCGGCCTGGAGCGCGAACGCTGGCTCAGCCCCGCCTTCATCCGCGGCGACGATTACGGCACCCGCGCCAGCACCGTGCTGCTGATTGATGCGAACGGCCACGGCGAAATCCACGAGCGCCGCTTTGGGCCGCAAGGCGCCTTCGTCGGCGATGGCAGCGTCACGTTCTGACTGCTCTGCTGAAACCGAAAGAGCACGCTTGGCCAGCTCTGGCCCCTGCTCCGCAGGCACCTGCACTGGATCAATGCAGAATCCGGCACGGATGGGACGGCTGGGTCCTCAGACATTTGAAGCGCCCCTGTAGGGTCAGACGCCCGCCCGCGCCTTGATTCAAAGGGACGGGAACATCACTTTCAGCACTGGACGCCTCGCCCAAGGCCGCCGTTGACTGCAAGTGAGGCGGAGTGAGATCGCAGTGCACACCGCGGCGGCAGAAGTCGCTGCCCGTCTCAATAAGGGGAAGCAGGTACAAGGCGAGTGCGAAGCCGAACCATAGGGCCGCGACGTAGCCCACAAGCAGGCGAACAGTGGCAGGTGACATGGTGTGTTACTCCTGTAGTAATCAGACACAGCCGATAGAGCAGCCACACCTTTACGTCACCAGCCATACCCGTAAAGAGCACCAAGTGTTCTTTTTCATGAGCAAGCCATCGCCATTGGCGCGCGTACGATGCAGATGCTTGCGCCACAGGCTTTCACTGCGATTGCTGCAACTGTGAACGCCCCCTGAGGAAGGGAACTGAGGTGAACGTTGGAGAGTGGTTTGCGACAGTTGAACGTTGTCGACCGGACGCAACCCATCACTCGCCGCAGCCCTCAGCAATCTGTCGCCTTGGGCCCTACGATGCACCGCGTTGCCCGCACCGCTTCGGCCGCGTTGGAGACGCGCACCAGCCATTCCGGCCTGGCAATAGCAAGGATGCGGCCCTTACTCGCCTCCTGTGCCCTTTTTCTGTGTCTATGAATATTCCGACCACCGCACCACGATGACCTGGCGCGGTCCCCCCGCGCGCTTTCGATCCACAGGGAGTCATCGATGCGCCGCATCCTCGTTCTTGTCGCCACCCACGTACTCACCCTCGGCCTTGGCTTCGGCCTGGGCGTGTATTTCCTGCCCATCCTGATCGCCCCTGATGATCCGCCGGTCGAGCAGGTACAGACCGCGATGGCCGACGCCACCTATCGCACCACCTTCCGTCGCGACCTCAAAGGCAGTGACGCGGTGCATTGGGCCGAAGGCAAGGTCAGCGTCAGCGCCCGCCAGGTCGCCTTCGACGGCAAGATGGGCCCCGGTCCGGACTACAAGGTGTATCTGGTCCACGACTTCGTCGACAACAAGGCCGACTTCCTGAAGATCAAGGACAAGGCCCAGCGCATCGGCGAGGTCAAGACCTTCAACCGCTTCCTGGTGGAGGTGCCGGCCGATGTGGACGTGGATGAGTTCACCACCGTGGTGGTGTGGTGCGAGCACTTCTCGCAGTTCATTTCCGCCGGGCAGTACCGGAAGCCGGGCTGAGGCCGGTCATCATCCGGTTAGTGCCGGCCGCTGGCCGGCAACTGCACGATGCGTCTGCAGATGAAGAGGTTGCCGGCCAGCGGCCGGCACTACCTGGTAGATCCACGCCATGCGTGGATGGAATGAAGGGGCGGAGCCGGCCGATAAGCCGGGTTCTGTCGTGGACAGTCATTCCTCTAGGCGTTACGTCGCCGCAACGCTCAAGCAACCTACCCGGATCCAACGCGGGCCGCGCCAATGGATCCCTATTTGGTCTTGCTCCAGGTGGGGTTTGCCGTACCGGTCTGTTGCCAGACTCGCGGTGCGCTCTTACCGCACCATTTCACCCTTACCGGCCTTCCGAAGAAGACGTAGGCGGTATCTTTCTGTTGCACTTTCCGTCGGCTTGCGCCGCCCAGGCGTTACCTGGCACCTTGCCCTATGGAGCCCGGACTTTCCTCGGCACCCCCGAAGGGATGACGCGACTGTCTGGCCGACTCCGCCGCGCGCATTCTACCGCACGTGGACCTGCCCTGCCGGGTTGATTACGGCGCGCGGTTCATCCATCCACGCATGGCGTGGATCTACCGTGCACACGCAATGGCGTGGATCCACCCGCACCGCAGTAGAGCCACGCCATGCGTGGCTGCGATTCACCCAACTCCGCTCAACTGCCGTACAACGCCTTGCGCGGCGCACCGGTCATTTCGGCCGCCAGCTTGGCCGCGGTCGACGGCGGCAGGTGCTCGCTCAGCTTGGCGTAGACCTGGCGGCCATGCGCCAGCTGCGCCTCGGCATCATCACCAGCGCCCTGCACCATCACCACGAACTCGCCCTTGCGCTGGTTGTCGTCCGCTTCCACCTGCGCCAGCAGCCCGGCCAGGTCGCCGTCCAGCACAGTCTCGAACAGCTTGGTCAGCTCGCGCGCCAGCACGGCCGGGCGCTCGCCGCCAAAGATCGCCGCCATGTCGGCCAGGGATTCGGCAATGCGGTGCGAGGATTCGTAGAACACCATCGTGCGCACTTCGCCGGCCAGGCCCTGCAGGCGGTCGCGGCGGCCGCTGGCCTTGGCCGGCAGGAAGCCTTCAAAGGTGAAGCGGTCGCTGGGCAGGCCGGCCACGCTGAGCGCGGCAATGGCAGCGCAGGCGCCGGGAATCGGGCTGACCTTGATGCCGGCCGCGCGCGCCGCACGCACCAGGCGGAAGCCCGGATCGCTGACCAGCGGGGTGCCGGCATCGCTGACCAGCGCCAGCGATTCGCCCGCCTGCAGACGCGCCACCAGCCGCTGCGCCAGCGCCTCTTCGTTGTGCTCGTGCAGGGCCACCAGCGGCTGCTGGATGCCGAAATGGGACAGCAGCTGGCCGCTGCGGCGGGTGTCCTCGGCGCAGATGGCCGCCACCGAACGCAGCACTTCCTGCGCGCGCGGGCTCAGATCGGCCAGGTTGCCGATCGGCGTGGCGACGACATACAGGGTTGGGACACTCATTTCAGCGGTACTCACGGGGCAAGGGTAGAATCCTAGCGTGTACCTGGCCAAGGCCGCTGCCCTCATCGCATGGACCCGATCATGAACAAGCCCGCCGCACGCATCTCTGCCCTGTCGCTGTCGTTGATGCTGCTGGCCGGTTGCGCCACCACCAGCGTCATCAGCGCGCCCGAATCGCCGGCCCAGAGCCAGGCGCTGGCGCTGATCGAACAAGGCAAGCCGCGCGACGCCGCCCTGCAACTGGAAGCGCTGGCCGCCACCCTGCGGGGCGGTGCCCGCAGCAACGCCCTGGCCGATGCGGCCTGGGCCTGGCATCTGGCCGGCGACAGCGCGCGCGCGCGCAGCCTGCTGGGCCAGGTGACCGCCCGCCAGGTGAACGGTGCCAGCTTGCAGCGTTACCAGCTGGCCAGTGCCGAGCTGGCGCTGGCCGACAAGCAGCCGGCGCAGGCGCTGGCCCTGCTGAAGGATCATGGCGACAACGTGCACCCCAGCCTGCGCACGCGCTGGTCGCTGGCCCGCGCCAATGCCCTGCAGGCCACCGGCGATGCCTTCGGCGCCGCCACCGAACGCGCCCGTGCGCATGCCAGCCTGACCGGTGCCGCGCGCAGCGAGAACCAGGCGGCCATCTCCGGCCTGCTCGGCACCCTCGACGATGCCACCCTGCGCAGCCGCGCCGCCGCCTTGCCGGCCAATGACCCGCTGTACAACTTTGCAGGCCGTGCGCTGATCGCCCGCGGCCTGCCGCTGCCGCGCCCGTTCGATCGCGATGGCGCCGCCCAGTTCGACACCAGCAAGCGCCCGCCGGCGATGAGCGATGGCTACCGCCCGCCGGCCAAGCTGGCCGTGCTGCTGCCGCTCAGCGGTCGCTTGGCCACCGCCGCGCAGCCGGTGCGCGATGGCCTGCTCAGTGCCTACTACGGCGAAACCCGCCGTCGTCCAGAGGTCAACTTCTTCGACACCGCCGGTACCCCGGCCGGTGCGTTGGCCGCCTATGACAAGGCCGTGGCATCCGGTGCCGACTTCGTGGTCGGCCCGCTCGGCCGCGACGAAGTGGATGCCGTGTATGGCCGCCAGCAGCTGCCGGTGCCGGTGCTGGGCCTGAACCGCGGCAAGGATGCACCGCCGGCCGGCAGTGCCGGTTTCTCGCTGGCGCCGGAAGACGACGGCATCGTCGCCGCCGAATACATGCGTGGCCGCGAGCGCAGCAAGGCGCTGGTGATCAACAGCAGCGACGACACCGGCCGCCGCGCCGCTGCCGCGTTCGCACAACGTTTTGCCCAGCGCGGCGGCAGCGTCGCCGCCACCATCGCGGTCAGCGAAACGGTGGGTGATGTCAGCACGCAGGTACGCAACGCCGGCGCGGTCGATGCCGTGTTCCTGGCCGTACGTGCACCGCAGGCCCGCCTGCTGGCGCCACAGCTGGCGCTGGCCGGTGCCGGTGGCGCCACCCGCGTGGGTACCTCGCAGCTGACCACCGGCAGCGGCAAGGTCGAAGAAGACGTAGCGCTGGACGGCATCATCTACCCGAACGAAGCCTGGAACGTGCGCAGCGTGTCCGGCGTGCCGTCCGCTGCCCAGGTTGCGCAGACCCTGCCCAGCGCGCGCGGCGCGGCCAGCCGCCTGTTCGCCTTCGGCGCCGATGCGTGGAAGATCAGTGCCTACCTGGACAAGCTGGCCACCGAAGGCGGCCTGGACGGCGCCACCGGCACGCTGTACCTGGACAGCAACGGCAACATCCTGCGCCAGCCGGCATGGTCGACCTTCAGCGGTGGCCGGCCGATGCCGATCGCCGGTGGTCGCTGAGCACCTGCAACGTGGCTCGGCGGTGGAAGCCGCCGCCGAGCAGCATCTGCAGCAGGCCGGGTTGTTGCCGCGCGCGCGCAACGTGCGTTATCGCGGCGGTGAACTGGACCTGGTGATGGATGATGCTGGCACCGTGGTGTTCGTGGAAGTGCGTTACCGCGCGCGATCCGATTTCGGTGGCGGCGCTGCCTCGGTGGATGTGCGCAAATGCCGGCGCGTGGCCCATGCCGCGTTGTTGTACCTGCAGGACAATCCCGCGCTGGCCGATGCGCCCTGCCGCTTTGATGTGGTGGAAGCCACGGGTGAACCGCCGCAGTTGAACTGGCTGCGCGATGCGTTCCGGCTGGATGATTGCTGATGGGTACCGTCCGCTTTGGTAGAGGCCGACCTTGGTCGGCGCTTCTGTGCCAACCAAGGTTGGCACCTACCAGAGCGCAGCCTGGCCGGCACTGCCATGGTGCGTGACTGATGCCTTCGATCATCACCCATGCTGCTGTGCCGCTGGCGCTGTGGTGCGCCGCGGATCGTGGCCGCATTCCTGCGTGGCTGCTGGCTGCCGGTGTGGTCGCCGCGATGTTGCCCGATGCCGATGTACTGGCGTTCGCCCTGCACATTCCCTATGCCGATGCGTTCGGCCATCGCGGTGCCAGCCATTCGTTGTTGTTTGCCTGCGTGCTGGCCATGGTGGCGGCGCTGGCGCCTGGCGTTGGTAGAGGCCGACCTTGGTCGGCGCTTTCGTGCCAACCAAGGTTGGCACCCACCACACAGGCGGCAAGGTTGGCAGCTACCACGCAGGCGGCGGCATTCGTCTTCATCTGCGCCGCCAGCCATCCCCTGCTCGACGCAATGACCTCCGGCGGCCTTGGCGTTGCCCTGGCCTGGCCGTGGAGCGAACAACGCTTCTTCGCCCCGTGGCGGCCGATCCGCGTTTCACCCTTCGCGCCGCAGTTCTTCAGCGCGCGCGGTATCGCCACCCTGCTCTCTGAACTGCGCTGGGTCTGGCTGCCGCTGGCCGGCGCCGTTGTTGCCTGGAAACTGATTCAACCCGCCCCTGCCGCCCCACGAGACCCGTCATGAGTACTGCCCTGCCCGCCGCATTGGTTGCCGAACTGTCCGCCCTGCTGGGTGCCGATGGCTGGCGCATGGATGACGGCGCGCTGGAGGCGAACGCGCAGGACAACTCCTGGCGCCACCAACGTCCGATGGCTGTGGCACTGCCGGCAGATATCGAACAGGTACAGGCGCTGGTACGCGCTTGCCGCACGCACGGCGTGGCACTGGTTGCGCGTGGCGCAGGCACCGGCACCACCGGCGCCGCGGTGCCACTACCGGGCAGCATCGTGCTGTCGTTCACCCGCATGGACCGCATCGTCGAGATCCGCGCCGGTGACCGCTGTGCCGTGGTGCAGCCGGGCGTACTCAATGGAACGCTGCAGCAGGCGCTGGCACCGCACGGCCTGTTCTGGGCGCCCGATCCTTCCAGTGCAGAGATCTGCAGCATTGGCGGCAACCTGGCCTGCAATGCCGGCGGCCCGCGCGCGGTGAAGTACGGCACCAGCCGCGACAACGTGCTGGGCCTGGTGGCGGTGACCGGTACCGGCGAGGTGATCCGCTGCGGCGGCGCCTACACCAAGGATGCCACCGGCTACGACCTCACCCATCTGCTGGTGGGCAGTGAAGGCACGCTGGCGCTGATCGTGGAAGCGACGCTGAAACTGACCCCGTTGCCGGTCAGCCAGGCGGGCCTGCGCGTGCTGTACCGCGATGCAGACGCGGCCGCCGCTGCGGTATCGCGACTGATGTCGCAGCCGGTCGTTCCCACGCGATTGGAATTCATGGACGCACGCAGCCTGCAGTTGCTGCGCCTCAACGGTGCCGACGTGCCGGAGGCCGGCGCGATGCTGCTGGTCGAGGCCGACGGCGACCACGACACCCTGCCCTACCTGCTGCAGGCATTGGCGACCGCCGCTGAGGGCGACGGCATGATCGAGCTGGACGTAGCGATGGAAGGCCGCGCGCGCGATCAATTGTGGGCCGCACGCAAGGCGCTGTCGCCCGCACTGCGCAGCGTCGCCCCGGGCAAGATCAACGAAGACGTGGTGGTGCCGGTGTCGCGCATTCCGGAACTCGTATCCGGCGTGCAGGCATTGGCGCGCGAGTACGCGCTGACCATCGTCACCTTCGGCCATGCCGGCAACGGCAACCTGCACGTCAACATCCTTTACCACCCGGACGACGCCGACGAGAACGCACGCGCGAATGCCGCGTTGCCGAAGATCTTCGAACTGACGCTGGCGTTGGGCGGCACGCTGTCGGGCGAGCATGGCATTGGCTTGGCCAAGCGCGATTTCATGGCGCAGGCATTCACCCCTGCGACGCTGGCGGCGATGCGCGCGATCAAGGCTGCGCTGGACCCGGATGGGATTCTCAACCCGGGCAAGGTGCTGCCGCCGGTGTGACTCAACGCAACGGGTGCAGAATTCCGCACGCGCAGGGATCTGCCCATGGGCGCGCCCCCCGGTGGCTGCGGACCTTGCCGCGCATCGCGCCCTTGCATGCAAACCGGTGCTACCGCTTCCAGGCATAGCGCAGGATGACGCGATCATACCGCTCCGCATATTCGTTGCTTCGACACATGCCGACCACAACGTTTTCGAAATTGAAACTTTTCTGATTGGTATGGCAGCACGTGCGTGCACATCATGGCGTGCCACCGACAACGGGTGGCACGGGCTTGCAATCCCGTTTGGCAAAGACGTTGTTTACGCTTGCCTGTCGGCGTCGCTTTTTCCTTGTTGGGCGGCGTCGGCAGGCAATCCGTCCGTGCATCTATGGCGGGCGGTGCGTGGGGGCTTCGTGCCCGCCGGCGTTTCGCGTTTTTGCCACCGGTATTGCAACCACGCACCGTCCGCCGCCCTTGCCCAGCGCGAGGGCGGCCCCTTGCTTCGTACTCAAGGACGCCGCCATGACTTCTTCACTCTATCCCTATCTGTTCGCCACCCTGGGCGACGCGGTCGAACGCCTGCCGGACGACCTGGCAAAGGCATTGGAAACCACCTTGGGCAGCACGATGGGCGCCCACGCCGACGAGGGCATCACCCTGCTTGGTAGTCTGCAGTGTATTCGTCAGGTTGAAGCCGCCGACGGCCGACCCTGGCCATGCAAAAGCCGCAATCAGGGCCATGGCATCGCGATGGCACGCATTGACCGCGCCAATGCCGGGCTGACACTGCTGCTGGAACTGCTGCATGCCATCGAGCGTGTGCGCGTGGATGGCGACGAGGGGCAGCAGGTGGGCGATGACGTGCGCGAGGGGTTGCTGTTGGCCTGCCGAGGGCTGGCCGAGTATGTGGATGTGCAGTTGCGGGCTGCATAGCGGCACTTGTAGAGCCGAGCCCATGCTCGGCTTGCCTGGATCCTGATCGAAGAGCAGCCGAGCATGGCTCGGCTCTACAGGACCGGATCGGCACTCAATCGTAGGCAGCAGTCACCACGATCTCGGTGGAGATGTTGCCAGCGTTGATGCCGCTGGTGTTGGGGATGAAGTAACCCGCCCGCAGCGGATAAGAGGCCGTCGCACCAGAGACAGCCACCGGAATGTCGGCGTCGCCATTTTTCAGATAGGTGTTGCCGCTCGCGCCAGCCAGCAGCGCGACCGTCACGCCCGTTGCTGGCGTAGTGGCTGCGGTGTTCTTCCAGCGCTCCGGATCACCGTCGGCGGCCGTGCCGTCGAACGACAGGCGCGCGCGGCTGACGCCCACGCAGCCGGTGAAGTTCAACGCACCTGCCTTCACGCTGTTGGCGGCACCTGGCGTCATCTCATCGGCCTTCACCGGGTCCAGCGTTATCGCCGGGGCTGCAAGCGTGCAGGTGCCCGGCAGCACGCGACCGCTGATGGTGAGCGTGGCCTGGGCACCGGCAGTCGACGCAATCAGGCACAGCATCGGCACCGCGATCACCTGAAGAAGGGAACGGGACATGGTTGAACTCCTGTGAACGATGAAAGGAAAGACGAAACTCATGGGGCGGTGCCCTCTTCCGGCTCCGGCGTGCCCACCTGCAGGCTCTCCGGCGGCAGCGGCTGCGGCACGCACACTGCCTGGTTCCATGACAACCCGTAGGCATCCGGCGCATCGGGCATTTGGTAGTCGATGCGGCAGCGTCGCTTGCCTTCGGGGTCGACGATCAACGAGCCGCTGTCCTGCGCACCGCGCAGCTGGATCACCCCACCCTGCCCCACCGCACCGGACGGCGTGCCGTCTTCGCTCTGCACCACCGCCGCAAACGGCAGCGGCTGGCCCAAGGCATCGGTGGCGTCGATGAACAGCGTGCGCTCGCGGCGAACCTGGAACGGCACGCGCACGATGCCACCGGCGGTGGGCGCCACACGCTGCGAGGTCTGCAGCAGCTCCACCTCGATCGGCAGGCCGGAGGGGTCCAGGTCGATGGTGTTCCAGCGGTAGGGGCTTATATGCGGCAGCAGCGCATAGCCATTGCGCGCCACGCGCAGGTCGGTACTGCTGCCGATGCGCGCGCCCTGCGCACCTGGCGCCTGCACCAGCGCGAAGCCCTCGCCCACCGGCGCGCCCAGGTTCAGGCCACCGCTGTGCAGCGCCACGCTGCCCGATGCGCCAAGCGACAGGCTGCGGTAGTCGCCACTGCGGCTGTAGCCGGCATTGAGATTGCCACGGCTGCCTTGCCACGCGGCATAAGCGCTATGGCTGTTCTGTCCATTGCCTTGTGCGCTGGACAGGCTGTAGCTCAGCGCACGTGACTCACCCAGGCTGCCGGTGATGCCCAACTGCGACTGCCTGCCACTATCGGCCTGGCTGAGCTGGGTGCTGGCACGCGGTGCGTTGGCGCTACGGCCCAGCGGTACGCTGAGGGTGAACGCGTAGCGGGTGTCCTGGCGGCCATCGCCCACGCGGAAGCGCAGCGCGGACACACCATAGTTGACCCGCCCCAGCGTGCTCTGGAAGCCCACCTGGAAATCGTTGCGGCGTCGGGCGCTGTCCCAGTAAGACACATGGCCGCCGCTGAGATACAGGTTGCTGCGCTGGCCAACCTTCTGCGAGAAGTTCACCTGGTAGCGCTGGCGGGCGCGCTGGCCGTAACCCCAGTCGTCGCTCTGCGCGCGTGCCACATCGTTGAGGCTGAGGAAGCCACGCGTGCTGTAGCGGTACGCGGCCAGGCCGAAGTTGGTACCGGTGCGCGCCACGTAACGTTGGTAATTCACGCGGAAGCTGTTGCCGGTGGCGGTGTCGTTGCCGCGCAGGCGCGCGCGCGAATGAGTGACATCGGCACCGAATGCACCGATGGCCGTGTTGATCGCAGCACCGGCCAGCAGCGCGCGATAATCCTCACCCAGCTGCGCGCCCCCCAGCACGGTAAGCCGGTTGTTCACGCCGCGCGCGTAGGTACCTTCGGTGAAGCGCAGCGCCTGCAGCCTGTTGCTGGTGTCGCGCAGCTCGCCGGCAGTGACCGCGAAGCGCGACGAACCCGCGCGAAGCGCCTGCGGAACGGCCGAGAAGTTGACGCTGAAACGCTGCACGCGCCCGTCGGCTTCGGTGACGCTGACGTCCAGGTCGCCGCCGAAGTTGGTGGGGTACAGATCCTCGATGGTGAACGGACCAGGCGCCACGTTGCTTTCGTGGATGATGCTGCCGTTCTGGCGAATGGTGACCACTGCATTGCCTTCGGCAATGCCCTGCACCACCGGCGCATAGCCGCGCAGCGAGTCGGGCAACATGCGTTCGTCGCTGGCCACGCGCACGCCGGTGAACGGCACGCTTTCGAACAGCTCGCCACCGGTGTTGCCCTGGCCCAGCAGCAGCTGGCTGCTCCAGCGCGGAATGTCGCGCTGCAGGTGGCTGCTGATGACGTCATGGCGGGTACCGTGGCGACCATGGGTGAACGACGCGCGGTGGCGCAGGCGCCATGCGCCCAGGTTCAGGCCCGCCTGCAGGCCGAGATAGCTGCTGTCGCTGCCCTGGCTGCGGTAGTGATTGGCACTGTAGTCGATGAAGGCAGCGGTGATGCCGTCGTCGCGCAGCTCCGGCGCCACGAAGCCACGCGCAGCGATGGCCTGGGCCGCTTGCGGAATACTCAGGGACAACTGCAACTCGCCGCTGTCAAAGGTGCTGTTGGCGCCCTCCACCAGCGCTGGCAGATCCACACAGGTGCTTTCCTCGGACGGCAGGGCCTCAAGAAACGCAGGCTTCAATGGCAACCCGTGTACCAGCGTCGGAGACAGGCATGGCACGGCGATCTGCGGATCGTCCTTGATGACGAAGCGGATGTCCTGGCTGCGCAGGAACTGGCCGTTCACATGCACGTCCACCGCGTAATCGCCAGCCGGCAACGGATTGCCGTTGGCATAACGCGCCATGTCAATGGCTTCGCCGCCAATCAGGAAGCCTTCGCTGAACTCCACCGGCGAGGCGGCGGCATCCAGTGCAAATCCAGCCGACAGCACCGTACCGATGGCGGCGCAGAGCGATCGCGTGGCGGCACGGGCATTGCCGACGGCCGTCATCGGTAGTCGGCGGTCAGCACCGCCTCGCCTTTGACGTCGCCGGGCACCAGCGGATCGGGTGTACGCAGATAGCGTGCACTGAACGGAATGGCCTGTTGCCCTTTGCTGGACCAGCCATGCGACCACGCCTGGCCGAACTGCACCGGCTGGCCACCGCGCAACAGCTGCACCTGCACACCGCCAGCCGTGGCGCCGGGGGCGGGCGCAAGCTGGCCGTTGCTGCTGCCGGGACCATTGGCATCGGCCAGCGACAGCTGCACGTCGATGTTGTCCATCGGGCAGTTCATCGTGACGTCGAAGCTGGATTCCTTCGCATTGCTGCCGCTGGCAGCAAGTTCGTTGGCGACAACGTCGTCGAGGGTGTGGGAAGCGTTGGCGAGGGTGCAGGTGACGGGGGGCATGGAGATCTCCACCGACAGGTGGTGCTGCATCCTCTGGCTCGGATCACCCTCGGGCCAAGATGTAATGGTGCCCAGGTAGCTCATCGGAACCGGCTCCATGGCGCCCCCGCGGAAGAACACAATCACATAGACCGCGACGGTAACCGGTCCAGCAGTTGCAATCGGTATGCCGGGGTGTCGATTGATCGCTCCTACAGCCAAGGCGGGACCACCAAAATCCGAGGGAACACCCTTTCTCACACTGTAGCCAAAGCCGATGAGTGGTGAGCGCGAACTGAAGCTATAGGCCTTGTAGGTGACGCCACCGTAGGTGACATCGCGCTCGTAGGTGAGACCGGTCAGTGGCGCATCCACGACGAAGGCTGTTTGCCCGGCAGCGCACTCGAACCCCAGGGCAACTGCTCCCGCCGCGCTGGTTCCCAGCCGTTGATCCGGCCGATCCAGATTGACCCCCCGCTGGGCGAGGCTCAGATCTTGATCTCCCGGACTCAGCCGCGCGCAGCTGGCCCCGGCCTCCAGAACGCACAGGGAAGCGATGACCACCGCACCCACCCGCGCGCGCACCACACCACGCGGCACATGCGTGCAGACAGACAGAAGAGCGCGGAACTGCAATGGAAACCGCACGGCGATTCCTCCGGCAACGAATCGAGGCCGCGCAGTCTAGGCAGCGACACTGCCACTTCCTATCGGATTAATTGCAGTTCGCGAACGTCAACACGCTTTTACAACTTGTTGCATACCGCAGCCTGACGCGTGCATCGAAACTATCCGCGCTGACTGCCTTTGGCGGTCACCGCGTGCCTTCATTCCACTACAGAGAACTGTCATGCCACTCACACTCCGCCTCCTGTCGCTTTCAGCCCTCGCCGTCGTCGCACCGTCGGTGTCTGCCGAAACGCTGGAAATCACCGGCGAACTGATGACCTCCACCTGTTCGGTGGGCTCCACCGGCGGCACCATCACCGTGCCGATGGGCAAGGTCGATCTGGCCTCGGTAAACGCCAACGCCCGTGCCGGCCAGAAGAACTTCACCATCGCCCTGGACTGCTCGGGTTCGGGTGCGTCGCAGGATGTAGGTGTGCGCTTCGGTGGCACGCCCCACGGCAGCACCGGCAACCTGGCACTGACGGCCGCATCGACCGCGACCAACGTGGGCGTTGCGCTGTACGACGCTGCGGGCAACCAGCAGAAGATCGGTGAGGATCCGGCGGTGTGGGTGACCATCGCCGCCGGTGGCAGCGGCCAGCTGGACTACAGCGCGTGGTACGCCTCGCCGGCCACCAACGCTACCGCTGGCACCGCCAATGCCTCGGGCGACTTCGTGGTGCTCTACAAGTAATCCACTTCCGGCAGGCCAGCGCCACGCTGTGCTGGCCTGCACCCTTGAATGAGGTTGACCATGAAACTACGCGCCGAGGCGTGGATAGGCGCGCTGCTGGCCGTGTCGGTGGCGCTGCCGGCATCGGCTGCGGTGACGCTGCAGGGCACGCGCATCGTGCACGATGCCAGCAAGGGCCGCGACGTGACGGTCAAGGCCAGCAACGTGGGCGAGCTGCCGGCGATGACCCAAGTCTGGATCGACGATGGCGACAGCCAATCGCGCCCGGAAAACGTACGCACGCCATTCCGGCTGACACCGGCCGAGCCACGCATGTTGCAGCCGAAGCAGGGCCAGGCATATCGCCTCACCTATGCACCGCGCCCGTCGGAGGCACCGCTGCCGACCGATCGCGAATCGGTGTTCTATTTCAATCTGCTGGACATTCCGCCCAAGCCCAGCGATGCCAGCGGCAAGAACCTGCTGCAGTTCGCAGTGCGTACGCGGGTGAAGCTGTTCCATCGCCCCGCCGGGCTGCCGGGCAATGCACGCGACGCAGCAGCCACGCTGCAGTGGACTGCCGATGGCGATGCGCTGCAAGTGCGCAATCCGAGCGCGTACCACGTGTCGTTGAGTTCATTGACGCTGGCCGATGGCCGCAGCGTGGAGGTGGACATGATCGCGCCGGGTGCACAGGTGCGCTATGCGCTGCCGGAAGGTGCGGCGATGCCAGCAACGGTGGCGTTCAAGTGGCTGGATGATTACGGCACGCCGCGCGAAGCCGAAGCGCGCGTTGGACGATAGGCGCCAACTGCGCTTACGCACCGCATCGGCAACTGCTTGCATTGAAGGTGGCCTGCGCGGCAGGCTGTAGTCCACACCCGCACGTCGCAGGTTCGCACCATGGCGTCACCCTCGGGCTCCGTGCTTGCCACCCTGCAACGGTTGCAGCGCCAACTGTTGTTCGGCGGCGGCGCCATCCTGACCGTACTGCTGCTGGCTGCCGGCTGCGCGGCGCTGTGGCTGCGCCTGGAAACGGTGCACCTCAACGAGCGCGAAGCACTACGACGCGGCCAACAGACGGTGGATCGCTACATCGGCGAGCGCAGGCGGGCTTACGTGGCCAGCTTGAACACCAATGCCACGTTGTGGGCTACCCAGCAGCCCGCACTGATGGCCGGCGGCATGCCGATCCGTGAGCACTTCGCGGCCCAGGAGGGCACCGCAGGCGTCATGGCGCCGGGCGCCCTGTCCGTCCCCTGGCTGGCGTTGTCCCCGCGCGACGGCCGTCTTCCGCCCCAGGCAGAGGCGGCTTACCTGGGCATGGTGCAGACCTATTCGGCGTACATGGCCGCAACCGTGGCGGCGCAGGATTCGCCCACCTCCTTGATCTCCTTCGCCTTCGAACCGGAAGGGCGGCTGTTTGCGATCGCCGGACTGCATGATGAAGCGCAGCTGCTGCAGACCCTGAAGGTGCAGACCCGTGAACAGGCGCTGGCCGCGCTGACCCAAACCGCCGATGCGGGCTGGCAGTCGTCGGGTGCGGAATCCGAGCTTCAACTGGATAGCGGCCGGCTGCGCGCCTACTTCGGCCGCAATCCTTTCACCGGCGAGGATGCACTGGTCACCCAGATGCGCCTGCGCAGCGACGGCACCCCCTTCATCAACCGGCTGACGTTTGAACCTCTGCAAGGCCTGCGCGAGCGGTTGGAGGAGGCAAGCCCGGGCAGGTGGGTGGTGCTGGACCGCCAGCGGAACGATGTTCTGCGCAGCGCTGCGGACGGCGCGATTTCCGGACCTTCGCTGGACGTCGTGGCATCCCCCCGGCCTGCGATGCTGGCACTGCCTGACGGCCGCGCCTTCGTGGTGTCCGCATCATTGCATGGCATCGACTGGACGCTGCTGCGGCTCTACCGCTGGAGCGACATCTGGGCGGCGCAGCGAATCTATCTGCTCGGCGGCGGGCTGGCCCTGGCAGCGTTGCTCGCCGCGCTGTGGACGCTGTTGCTGCTGGTCGACCGGCGTGTGCTGCGGCCGGCGCTGGAGGAAGCCGCACGGGTGCATGAAAGCGAAGCGCTGAGCCGCACCTTGATCGAAACCTCGCCGGTGGGCCTGTGCCTGCTCGACCAGCAGCGCGGGCAGGTGATCCTGCACAACCAGGCACTGGAGCACCTGATCGGCGACACCACCGGCAACCTGATGGAAGTGCTGGTTGGCCGCCTGGTGCAACGCGTTGACGGCCAGGTACACGGGCAGCTGTTCGAGGCGCCCTCCTCGGATGAGCAAGGTCCCCCGCGCTACCTGCAGTCCATCGTGGCCGCCTCGCGCTACCAGCGGCGGGCGATCTGGGTCTGCGCGGTGACCGATGTGACTGCACAGAAGGAAATCCAACAGCGTCTGCTGGATGCACGGCGGCATGCCGAACAAGCCCAGCACGACGCTGAGGCTGCGGACCAGGCCAAGACCGCCTTCGTGGCGATGATCAGCCATGAAATACGCACCCCCTTGAGCGGCGTGCTGGGCCACCTTGAACTGCTTGCGCACCAGACCATGCCAGCGGCATTGAACACGCATGTCACGCGCGCGAGGAGTGCTGCCGATGTGCTGCAGGGGCTGGTGAACGACACCCTGGACCTTTCCCGCATCGAAGCCGGGCTGATGACGCTGGAGCCGGCGCCTTTCGATCCGCGTGCGTTGCTGCAGCAGACTGCGACGCTGTTCGAGCCACAGGCCAGCGCGAAGGGCCTGCGCCTGGAGCTGCACACGGGCGATTCGCTGGGGCCCGCCTACGTGGCCGACGCAGGCCGCTTGGCGCAGGTGATCAACAACCTGGTTGGCAATGCGGTGAAGTTCACGGCATCGGGAACGGTGGCGGTCAGCATTGATGCCTCGGTGCGGCCTGATGGCAGCGAATGGCTGCATGTGGAGGTCCGCGATACCGGCCCGGGCATCGATGCCGAGGCGCAGGCAGATCTGTTCAAGCCGTTCGTGCAGGTCGGTGCAGGCTCGGCACGGCAGCACGGCGGCAGCGGCCTGGGGCTGGCCTTGTGTCAGCGCTTCACCGCACTGCTGGGCGGCACCCTCGGCGTGCGCAGCATCCCGGGTACCGGCAGCGTTTTCCACGTGGACATTCCGGCACGCCGGACCACCGCCGTGGCAGACGCGCCGCCACGGCCGGCGCCTGTCGAGCGCGCGCATCCCTCGCGCGGCCACGCGTTGCTGGTGGATGACAGCGTGATCAGCCGTGACGTGACGCTGGGGCAGCTGCACGCACTCGGCTGGCAGGTCACCCTCGCAGCCGACGGCGATGAGGCCTGGCAGCGCTGGTGCGAGGGTCGGTTCGATATCGTGCTGACCGATCTGAACATGCCACGCCTGGACGGATACGGGCTGGCCCGAAAGCTGCGTGCAGACGATCCCTCCATCCCCATCGTGGCGCTCACCGCCAATGCGATGCCCGAAGACGCGCAACGCGTACGCGAGGCCGGCATGTCCACGCTGCTGCTGAAGCCGCTCGACCTGCCTTCGCTGGAGGCTGCGTTGCACGGATTCGATCTTGATCACTCGGCACGGCCACCGTTACCCCCTGCAGTAAGCGAGGTGGTTCAGCGGCAGATGCGCGAGGCGTTCCTGCAAACCGCGCATCGTGATTACACGGCGCTGATCCAGGCGCTGGACAGCGCCGATGCACCGGCCCTGATCGATCTGCTGCACAGCTTTGCTGGCGCGCTGGCATTTCTGGGAGAAACCCAGGCGGCCCACAGCTGCCAACAGACCGAGCAGGCCCTGCGCCGCACCCGTGTGACAGATGCGGCGTCGAAGGCGACAGTGATTGAGGCTATCGGGTTGATTGCGGCGAGCATCGAACGCCAGGTTGCCGCGCAGCAGCAGGCATGACTCCGTGTGCTCAGCCGGCGAAGTGCTGGTACCCGCTCGGGCCGTCGTGGCCTTCGGTATGCACGCCCTGCCCTTCCATGATGCGACCGATGCGGGTGATCGGCAGATCCAGCGATTCGGCAACGAAGTGCAGCGCGTCGCGCTGGTCGGCGGCGGCGGTGAAGCACAGTTCGTAATCGTCGCCACCATGCAGTGCGCACTCGCGGGCAGCATCGCGGCCCAGCAGTTCACGCAGCGCCGCTGACATCGGCAACGCATCGGCATCGACTTCGGCGCGCACGCCGCTACGGGCAGCAATGTGGCCAAGGTCGGCCAGCAACCCATCGGAGATGTCCACGGCGGCATGCGCGAATGCACGCAGGCGCAGGCCGAGGGTGACGCGCGGGGTGGGACGCAGCAGCCGCAGGCGCAGGGTTTCGTAGTCGGCCAGCAGCGTGGCAGCGGCGACGTTCAATGCGCCCTGCTGCCACAGCCGCAGCGCACCGGCGGCATCGCCGAGGGTGCCGCTGACCCAGATGTCATCGCCAATCTGTGCGCGATCACGACGCAGCGCCTGCCCGCGTGACACCTGCCCCATCGCGGTGACCGACAGCGACAGCGGGCCGCGCGTGGTGTCACCACCAATCAGCGCGATGTCGTGCTGGTCGGCCAGTGCGAAGAAACCATCGGCGAAGGCATCGATCCAGTCTTCGCTGGCCTCGGGCAATGACAGGGCCAGCGTGCACCACGCCGGGCGCGCGCCCATCGCGGCGAGGTCGGACAGGTTGACGGCCAGCGTCTTCCAGCCGATGTCGAACGCCGGGGTTTCGGCCGGGAAATGCACGCCGCTGTTGAGCGTGTCGGCGGTGACCACCAACTGCTCGTTCGGGCGCGGCTGCAGCAGTGCAGCGTCATCGCCGATGCCGAGCACGATGTCGTCGCGCTCGACGGTGCGGGCGCGGATGCGATCGATGAGGGTGAATTCGGCCAGGGACATGGGGCGTTCTGCTTTCTTGTAGAGCCGAGCCATGCTCGGCTGCAGTTCGATCACGCGCCGCACTGCCGGACGCAACCGTGCGCTGCACGGTGAGCCGAGCATGGCTCGGCTCTACAGAAAACGGGTCAGTGACCCGATTCCACCTTGCGCCATTCCACGGCGGCACGATCCAGCACGCCGTTGACGTAGGTGTGGCCATGTTCGGAACCGAAGCGCTTGGCCGATTCGATGGCTTCGTTGATGACCACGCGGTACGGCACGTCCAGGCGGTAACGCAGCTCGTAACCGGCCAGGCGCAGCACGGCGCGTTCGATCGCGTCCACTTCGTCGATGCTGCGGTCCAGGTACGGGCCGAAGGCTTCGTCGATGTCGCGACGGTTGTCGAGCACGCCATGCACCAGCGCTTCGAAGTACGCCAGGTCGGCGATTTCGCGGGCCTGCTCGTGGGCGAACTGGGCGATAAGCGACTGGCCGTTGCCGCCGGAGATCTGCCAGGCGTAGATGGCCTGCACGGCACGACGGCGCGCGCGCGAGCGCAGCACCGGATCGATGCCATCGCGGCGGACGGGTTTACCGGAGGGCTTGCCCTGGGTGTTCTTGTTCATGGCAGCTGCTCCAGAAGGTTGACCATTTCCAATGCGGCGAGTGCGACTTCCTCGCCCTTGTTGCCGTGGCTGCCGCCTGCGCGGGCCTCGGCATCTTCCACGCGTTCCACTGCCAGCACGCCGTTCAGCACCGGCACGCCGAAGTCCAGCTGCACGCGCATCAGGCCTTCGGCACAACGGTCGGCCACGTGTTCGTAGTGGCGGGTGTCGCCACGGATCACGCAGCCCAGGGTGAGGATGGCGGCGTGTTCGTGGGCGGCGGCCAGGCGCGCGGCAACCAGCGGCAGCTCCCAGGCACCCGGCACGCGGATCACGTCGATGTTGGCTTCGGCAATGCCGTTGCCGGCCAGGCTCTGGCGGGCGCCAGCGACCAGCACGTCGGTGATGCGGGCATTCCAGCGGCTGGCCAGGATGGCGAAGCGCGCCGATTCGGGAGTGCGAAGATCGCCTTCGTAGTGGCTCATATGCGGCTTGGGATTCGATTAAGGGGTAATTCTACCGTGGATGGGCCCCGGCCGTGCTTGGCGGGGGCCTGGGGGCGTGCCGACCAACGGTCGGCACCCACCGGTGGCACGGGGTCGGCACCCATCGGTGGCACGGGGTCGGCACGCACCAGAGGGC